>NZ_JBRJXU010000147.1:0-193683 GCF_057467645.1 Zarconia sp. | reverse complement strand
TCTGCCTCCCCTGCTTCCAAAGCCCCAACACCCTAGAATTGATAATACCCAAACCCCCCCAACGCCAGTCCGATCGCCGAAATAACAGTCATAATCAGGAAAGCCTGCCAATTTCGCAGTTGTGCCCTCTGGGCATCCAACCGTACTAACGCCCCCGAAGCCACCAGCAGAATCCCGTGGGCGGAGATATGCAGCCAGGTGAGGAGAATTACGGCAATAAATGCGCCCACCATTGCCGAAATAAATGCTCTCATATCCGACTTAAGCCAACGGTACAATACGTTCCGCAGTAAAGACCAGGGAGAAGCCAGGGCTTCGGCAATTAGTAGCGTTAATACCCCACTCAACCCCCACTGCCACCACGTGACATCAGCTTTTGCGAGTATCCAGCCAAAATTAATATAAGTTACCAGCAGCAAACTTATCGACAGCCAGGGAAGTTTTCGGAGGGTGGAGGAGGGCATGTGGGAGATGGGGAGATAGGGAGATGGGGTGACAAGAGGACAAGGAGCTTTTGTAGGGTGGGTAATGGCGGCGATGATATAAGGCGTTTTCCATGGATAACAAATCCGCCCTTGCCCACCAAATTGCCGGGGTATCATCAATATTTTCCCCTTTCCCCCTTAACCCTTTCTCCTATAAATTGGTCGAAATCGCCTGTACCGGACAGGTGGGAACGCACTGCTCGCAGACGATACAGCGCGATCGATTGAAGTTGAGGTGGAAGGATTTTGGATCGAGGGTGAGAGCTTGGGTGGGACAAACGCCGGTACACAAACCACAGTCTACACAACTTCGATCGTCGATTAAGATTTCACCGCTTGCCAGGGAAACGGAGATATTTTGCGATCGCATCCATTCGAGTGCCGCATCGATGGCATCGATATCTCCTAGGAGTTCCAACACCAGCTTGCCAATTTGATTGGGGGCTACTTGCGCCCGAATAATACTGGCGGCGACGTTGAAATCTTTCGCCAGTCGATAGGTGACGGGCATTTTGGTAGACCGCCTGGGAAACGTTAGCGTAACTCGTTTTCTCACGTTAAACTGCTCTCTCTACGGTGGGTTCCCATCAATTGGTCTACACTGAAAGATATCTTGACATTAATACTTCTTTCTCTAATTATCCTAGAAAAATCTGATGAGCGCGAACGCATCCGATCCGACAAAAAACGCCCCAAAATCCACGACAACGAACCCTGCAACTCGATTGAGAAATTTTATTGTGGTGGTTGTAGCGATGGTGTTGAGCGTTGCCGTGGTGCTGGGTTTGCAAACCCAAAGTACGTCCGCATCCCTAAGCGAACTCGCCGAAACGTCTACGCCTCTAGAAGTCGCTGCAACCAATGGCAAACCGACGCTGATCGAGTTCTATGCCAACTGGTGTACGACCTGTCAGGCGATGGCCGGGGATGCTGAGACCTTGAGAAAAGAATACGGCGATCGGGTCAATTTCGTCATGCTCAACGTGGATAATACCAAGTGGTTGCCGGAAATGACGGAATACGAAGTGGATGGAATTCCCCATTTCGTCTATCTCAACCCGTCTGGAGTTGCCGTGGCTCAATCCATTGGCGAAGTACCCCGCACGATTATGGCACAAGATTTAGATGCGTTGATTGCTGGGGTTGAATTGGGGGGCGATCGTAATTCGGGGCAAGTCTCGCAACTCGAAGAGCGAGATCTTCTCGAAAGTTCCCCCGCCGACGATCCCCGCAGTCACGGTGCGGACGTGGTGAATTAGGGAAAGGGGAGCAGGGTGAGAAAGGGGAGAGGGGAAAGACAAGGAGGACAAGGGAGACAAGGAAGAATTTAGCTCCCCAAGCCCCCCGAAGCGTTCGTTGCCCCTGAAGCTCCCTCAGCCTCCGAAAGCTACCCAAGCCCCCGAAGCTCCCTCACACATACAAATCCGCTACGAACTCGCCGTACCCGTTATAGGGTAGTGTGGGAATGCGCGTCCAGGCCAGAGGCGACCCTTTACCCACGACCCGTTCGCTGGCTTGAGACCAACGGGGATGGGGTTTGCTGGGGTTAACGTTTGCCTCGAACCCGTACTCGTTGGGAATGAGGGTATTCCAGTAGGTGGCGGGTTGCTCTTTGACGAACTCGATTTTGACGATCGACTTTGCCCCTTTAAAGCCATACTTCCAGGGAACCACCATCCGAATCGGTGCGCCGTGCTGTTTGGGTAGGGTATGACCGTAAATGCCGGTGGCGAAAAAGGCGAGATCGTTTGCCATTTCTTCAATCCGCAGTCCCTCAGTATAGGGCCAGGGCAAGCTGTTGGGCCGCCAACCGGGACCGGTAGTAATTTGCGGATCGTAGAAGGAGGTAAACTGGACGAATTTGGCAGCAGCCGTGGGTTCTACATCGGCCATCAGCAAGCGCATGGGAAACCCCGCCCAGGGAACCACCATCGACCAGGCTTCCACGCATCGGAAGCGGTAAATGCGCTCTTCGATGGGAAAGCGGGATGTTAAATCGTCGAGATCGTAGGTGCGAGGATTTTTCACCTCTCCGGTGACTTCCACCTTCCAATCTTCGGTGGGTAGGGCTTGGGCAGCTCGCCAAATCCCTTTGTTTCCACCAAACTCGTAGAAGTTATTGTAACGAGCAGCTAAATCTCGCGGGGTCATGGCCCGATCGACTTTTTCAAAGTTGGGATTGCGGGGAATGGAACCGAGGCTGACGGTATCGGCGGTAGGGGAGAGTTCGGTACCCGCAGCATCTTGCCGACAGCCGGAAACGGAGAGGGCAGCTGCGCCAACTCCAGCACCGATCAGAGTTTTGAGAAAGCGACGGCGATTGATAAACGCGCTTTCGGGGGTAATACTATTTTCGGAAATATACCAGGAAGGAGGAATGCGGATGAGGGTCATGGTGGATGGCGGCGATCGAAAAATAAGTCTCTTTGTTAAGATATTTTACTCTTTATTGAAGTGAGCGCTTGCATCTACTGATACCCGTAAAAGAACTCAACCCTTCCCGGAATGGTATTTTTAGCAGATTTGAATTGAGGTTTAATTGGGAGCCATCAATTTGCGCGGCAGAATCAGCACTAGGGTTAAAATAGCCAACTGAACCGGCCAGGGAGCGAGAATGAGATCGAGAACGAAGCTCAAGGCAACGATTCCCAGGGCGCACATCCGGGGAACTTCTTCAGAAAGGTTCAAGTAAAGGTAAGCGGAAACGAGGGCTGTAACTAAAGCGATAACGAAGAGTGGTGACATGGGTAAAATCGTACCTCGAAGAGATAAATTTTGATGGGGTTAGGCGGTTGAAGTGTTGGATTTTCGCTAACAGGTTGATTCAAAGAAGTTAACGGAATTCCGTAAAAATGATTCGTTTTGTTAAAGTCGCACGGACACTTATATCACGTATTGTTACAGAAATAAAAACGAAGCGATCGCATTTTCGAAAAAATCGGCGTTTCTGCTTAGGTACTTATTCTTATTGACGAATTAAAAATGTTAGAAACTGGTAAATGGCGGATTTCCGATCGCAACGTGGGTATAATTTCGTCCAATTTAGTCGAAAATTCAGAGGATTGGGGCGATCGCACCGGCGACTGGGAACACTAAGATAGAGACAGGTGCATCATCGACAATCGCGCCGCCCCATCAATACCCACTAAATGTCAACTCCAATCCAGCTCGATCGAAAATTTTCCATCGTTTCTTAAAAGAAAACAAAAATGTTTAACGCAACGGAACTTTTAATCGACGAATTCGTTCAAAACCTGCGCGATGGCTACCATCATACCTACGGCGGTCTCAAACCCGACTACGAAGACATTATTGCTTGGGCGGGGGGGATGGCCCTGGAAAATATTGCCAACAGCGATGCCCTCTACCACAATGTCGAGCATACAATTCTCGTCGCCTTAGTGGGTCAGGAAATCCTGCGAGGTCGACAAATCCGCCAGGGGGGCGTTTCCTGCGAAGATTGGCTGCACTGCATCATTTCCCTAGTGTGCCACGATATCGGCTACGTCAAAGGCGTTTGCCGTCAAGATCGCGATGGGATGTACGCCACGGGAATCGAGGGGGTGATGGTGTGCTTGCCGCCGGGGGCTTCCGATGCTGGATTGACCCCTTTCCACGTCGATCGCGGTAAACTATTTATCGACGAGCGGTTTGGCGGTCACAAGCTCATCGACGCCGAAGTCATCAAACGCAACATCGAACTCACCCGCTTCCCCGTCCCTTCCGTCGAAGATCATCGAGACACCATCAACTACCCCGGTTTAGTGCGTGCTGCCGATCTCATCGGTCAGCTGAGCGATCCGCGCTACCTGAAGAAGATTAGCGCCTTGTTCTACGAATTTGAAGAAACCGGCACCAATAAAGGTTTGGGCTACAAAAATCCCGGGGATTTGCGCAACGGCTATCCCAAATTCTACTGGTACGGGGTCTTTCCCTACGTCAAAGATGCCCTAAAATATTTGGACTTGACCCAGCAGGGCAAGCAAATTGTGGCAAATCTCTACTCGAACGTTTTTGTCGTCGAACACGATGCGCCCAAAGCCTCATAGTCGTCCGTTCGATACCGTTCGACGCGGTCAAACCATCATTAGCGGGTCGGGAACGCCAGCGATCGCGCATCCCCCCGTCAACGATAACCGAACAGACGACGAGTCCGCGTTCTATCCCCCTCTAAACTCCTATGCAGTGGTGGCTCAAACTCAAACAAAATACCCTCGCCCGCTTTGGGGCGACTCTATTAATTATTTTCTATATCTTGGCTGTTGGAGCGGGATTTTTTGCTCCCTATGCCCCCGATAATGCCCAAGATATGGGGTCTTTGCTGCCACCCACTCAAATTTATTGGAACGATCGCGACGATCGCTTTATCGGCCCCCACGTCTATCCCACCATCCAAGGGCCGACCATTCTAGAAACTGGAGAACGTGCCTTAGAGGTGGATTTCTCCCAACCCTCCCCCCTGCGCCTATTCGTTAAAGGAGATGACTACAAACTGTTGGGTTTGATTCCGGCCAACATTCACCTGTTCGGCACCATCGGTGAAGGCTCCATTCACCTCCTGGGGACGAACGAACAAGGATGGGACCAGTTCAGTCGCCTGCTTTACGGGGGACAGGTGAGTTTGTTTATCGGGCTGGTGGGGATTACCGTGTCCTTCCCCCTCGGAATGTTGATTGGCGGGATTTCCGGCTACTTTGGCGGTTGGGTGGATACGATTTTGATGCGTTTGGTGGAAGTGCTGATGACGATTCCGGGGATTTACCTGCTCGTCGCCCTAGCTGCGGTTTTGCCGTCGGGAATTAGCAGTACCCAGCGCTTTTTGCTCATCGTCTTGATTACCTCTTTCATCGGCTGGGCGGGATTGGCACGGGTGATTCGGGGGCAAGTTCTATCCCTGAAGGAGCGAGAATTCGTCCAAGCGGCGCGAGCGATGGGAGCCAACCCGTTTTACATTATCGTCCGTCACGTTCTGCCTCAAACCGCCACCTACGTGATCATCTCCGCAACCCTGGCCGTACCCGGTTTCATCGTTGCCGAATCGGTACTGAGTTTAATCGGTTTGGGGATTAAGCCCCCCGATGCCTCCTGGGGGAATATGCTATCGAGTGCCACCAATGCTTCGATCGTGGTATTACAACCTTGGCTGGTGTGGCCGCCTGCGGTGTTAATTATTCTGACGGTGTTGGCGTTCAACCTACTCGGGGATGGATTGCGCGATGCCCTCGATCCGCGCAGTTTGCAACGATAGCGATCGCTTTGGGGGAATGGGGAATGGTGACTGGTTTTGCTTATGTGTTACTGGTCAAGGGGTGTGCGGTGTGGGGTGTGGGGTGTGGGGAACGGTGCGCGAGTGGGTCGCAAGTTGGAGTATTGGTCGGTCATCGGAAACCGTCTAGATCTCGATAGTCAATCGAGGGACAACACTAAATCTGGGGCTTGACAAACGAGCAATTTTATTGAGCTTTCACCAATGGGAAATGGCTATATCGCAACCGCTCCGACCAACCGCGGACATCGTGAGGGTGAGCTGGGCAAGAAAGGTCTCGAATAAAATGCACGAGTGTCCCAACCTGGATGGTTCGCGTTAGCGTTGCGATAAATCGACCTCAGTTCGTCCAAACTCGAACCCGCTCTAAGATTTCTTCAAGTTCGAGCACCCATTCATCGACACCGTCGAGGGAATTGGCTCTGGCTTGACGTTCGATTTCTTTCGCGACTTCTGGCATCCGGTTAATGGCGATCGATGCAGCCGCTCCTTTAAGCTGGTGAGCGCGTTGGGCGAGGGTGGTAAAGTCGTTCTCTTCAAAAGCGGCTTTCTTCAGGGCTTGCAAAATTGGGGGCGCATCTTCGAGAAACATTTCCATCAGTTCCCGCTCGAATTCCCGATCGCCCCCTGTCATCTGTTGCAAACGTTCGAGATCGACGATCGGTTCGTCATGGAGAAGCGGCTCAGAAATATCCTCAGCGGGTCGCAGTATGGCCCGATCGCCTGCTGAAGGTTCCTCCAGGCGCACCGACCAGGATTTGAGTACCGATGCCAACCGAGCAATTTCGATGGGTTTGCTGATATAGTCATCCATCCCCGCAGCCAAACATTTTTCTCGCTCCCCTTTGAGAGCATTCGCGGTCAGAGCGATGACGATCGCGTGCTGGGTATCGCCTTCCCGACGGCGAAGTTCTTGGGTGGTTTCGTAGCCATCGAGGACGGGCATCAAGCAATCCATCAAGATAATATCGTAGTCTTGCCTTTCGAGGCGATCGAGGGCTTCTTGTCCGTTGGCCACGCAATCGGATTCAATACCCAAAATCTTGAGTTGGTTGAGCATCACTTTTTGATTGACCGGCGTATCTTCCACCAACAAAATCTTCAGGTGAGAAATATCCTCTTCCTGCGATGGGGGAAAATCGGACGTGGCCACAGAGCCTTCAGACTCTTCGAGATGGTCACCATCGCCATCAACTGAAGCCAGCAGCTCTTGAATGACCTCGAACAGGCGCGAGGCTTTGAGGGGTTTGAGAAGATAGCCCGCAGCGCCTCGTTCTAAAGCCAGTTTGACTTGCTGGTGTTGGTGAATGGACGCGGCGACAATCCACGGCATCTCGAAGGTGGCACCAATCGGTAGCGGTAGCTCGAACATTGAATTCGATCGATCGAGATTGGGCAAATCGACCAAGGCAACATCGTAAGCTAACCCCCCAGCATCTCCACCAGAACGGGAGCTCACTTCCGGATTGGGCGCCACCTCGCATTCCATCCCCCAGACCGAGCAGTAACCCACGATCGCTTGACTGTTGACCGCATTATCGGACACGACGAGTAACCTTTTCCCGGCTAAAGGTGTCGTTGTAGAAACGGCAACTTCCTTCCATTTCTCCTGTCGCTCGAAGTTGGCCGTAAACCAGAACGTCGAACCTCGACCTTCCACGCTTTCCACCCCAATTTGCCCGCCCATTAAATGGACGATTTGCTGGCAAATAGCCAGTCCCAATCCCGTACCTCCGTACTTGCGGGTGGTAGAGGCATCCACTTGGGAAAAAGATTGAAATAACTTACTTTGACCTTCCTGGCTAATCCCAATTCCCGTATCGATCGCTTCAAAGTAGAGCGTCACCTGGGAACCACTGCCATTCGACGACTCGAGCTCACCTCCAGGATCTCGTGCCAGGGAAACCCGGATCGTGACTTCTCCGCGATCGGTAAACTTAATGGCATTGCCCAGGAGATTCATGAGCACTTGGCGCAAGCGCGAATCATCTCCCTTGAGGCCGGTGGGAACTTTCTCATCCACGATCGCCATCAATTCGAGTCCTTTGGCCGTTGCCTGAACCGAGAGGGAGTCGATCGCATCTTCCAAACAAGTATTTAAATCGAAATCCAGGGCTTCCAGGCGCATTTCCCCGGCTTCTAACTTGGAAAAATCTAAAATATCGTTAATTAAAATCAGCAGATTTTTGCCACTCGTTTGTAGGGTTTTGACAAAATCTTTCTGCTGGGAACTTAAAGTCGTTTTCAAGAGCAAATCCGTCATCCCGATCACCCCATTCATCGGCGTGCGGATTTCATGACTCATATTGGCGAGAAACTGAGACTTGAGCCGCGTAGACTCGAGTGCCGCTTCTCGTGCTTCCACCCATTCATCAATGGCTTGGGTCACTATGACAATACCGCCAATGGCAACATTGTCGCCGTTGATGGGAACTGGGTCGAATCGATCGACGATCGGGGGTTCTAAGAATTCATCAACGATCGCGTCGTTGGCAAAAATCGGTTGGGAGTTCACGTACCACGGTTGAACCACCCAGCGCAGATACCGAGCCGTGCCATCGGCTAACTCGAACTTTTCTTCGTTTTGGGAGAGAATTTCACCCTGTAGTGCCCGTTGATAAATCTCTCGCCATCGCTGGCTCAAATCTGGGAAGATTTCGTAGTGAGAGCAGCCGATGAGATCTGCATCTTCTAAATGGTAGTCCGTCAGCCATTGATTGCTGTAAGCCAGATAGCACATTTGCGTATCGAGCATCGCCATCGCCACCGGCGCGTGGGTGACAATTTGGCGCAATTGTTGGCGTTCCCGTTCGAGTGCTGCTTCGTACTGCTGTCGTTCCGTAATATCCGTGACGATACTATCGACGCGCAAGGGCATTCCTTCAGCATCGCACACTAAATGAGCGCGATCGCGAACCGAGCGAATTTCCCCAGAGGGCAGCACGATCCGATATTCGAGATCCCAGCCAACGCTTTTGCCGTTTCGAATCGATTTCCAAATCCGCTTGATCCGCGATCGATCTGGGGGATAGATCGCCTTCCACCACAAACTGGGATTGTCCAAAAATTCACCAATCGGTCGGTGGTACACCATTTCCACCGCAGGGTTGAGATAAACGATGCCGAATTTCTTCACCGACATCGACCAGACTGCATCCCGCAAAGACCCCAAAATACTGTTGAGTTGCTGTTGGTTTACCCGCAGTGCGTCTTCTGCTTGTTTGCGATTGATTCCCAAAGCAATCCCATCGGCGATCGCCGACATCGCCCCCAGGGTACTTTCGCTCAAGGGAGATTTGGCAAACACCGCCATCACCCCGACGACCCCTCCATCGACCACCAAAGGGTAGCCGGCAAAAGCTACCATCTGTTCGCGGCGCGCCCATTCGGGGTCGCTAATAGCCAAATCGTTTTGTACGTCGTTGGTTAAGTGGGGTTGAACGTTGCGGGCGATCCGACCAATTTTATAATCGCCCACCCGAATTCGACTGTGAGCGCCGTCGAGATGAACGTACATTCCCGCACTCGCTTGGAGTTCTAACTCGTTGGCATCGGCATTCAGCGTCCAAATTCGGGCAAAGGCCGCATCCAAATGTCTCACCAGGGCTTCGGCACAATGTTGCAGGACTTGCCGCAGAGTTCCCCCTTGGGTGAGGGCAAATCCGACATCCGCCCCCAAAGCAGCTTGACGCGATCGCTCCTGTAATTGTGCTTCGGCTGAGGCTCGTTCGGCAATCTCCGCAGCCAAAAATTTATTGGCCGCCGACAGTTGGGCCGTACGCGATTGCACCCGCATTTCTAATTCGTCGTAGGCTCGGTGAAGCGCCTCTCGATCGAGTTTTCGTTGCAGTTCCGTGGCCGCTCTGGCGGCAAAGACGTTGAGAATTTGACCGGTTCCGCGATTTCTCAAAATCGGTCGTTCGTCGAGGAGGAACAGATATCCCACCATCTGTTTGGAGCTGCCGAATAGCGGTACTCTCAGAGACCCCCCAGCATGGAGGTATTCGAGGATTTGAGGACTGAGGGGATCGGCTTCTAAGGGACGAGCGGCTGCCATGAAATCTGATGGCTGGGCAGGAGCGTAACGCTCGACAATGGATTCGAGAGACGCATTCGCCCAAAAGGCTGGGATCTGACCCGGGTCGTTGGCCACTTCCGAGACGACGGCATAACGAACGTCGAGTGCTGTGGCCAGATGGTGTACCAATGCGGGGAAAAATTGCTCTCCCGTCACCAAAGCCGTTCCCGCCACAATATTTTGTAGAGAACGTTCCGCTCGTTGGCGTTCGCTCACTTCGATTTGCAGTTCCTCTTCGAGCCATTGTCGGTAAAGCTCGGCGGAGGCTCGCAGGGCACAGGCATTGACAATGGCTTCAGCCCGGGCGATGTCTTTGAGGGGTCGATCGTCGACAATACACAGATGACCGATAAACTGTCTGGCGGGATCGAGTAAGGGGATACCCAAGTAAGACTGGGCGTTCAGCTCGTCCAACCATCGATCTTGGGGAAAACGGTCCCGAACGCCGTCGGGGTAGCAGATATTCTGAAAACCTTGCTTGATTTGCCCGCAGGGCGTTCCGGACATATCGTATTCAAACGGCTCCGACCATTGGTCCCCGGACCAATAGGCTAACACTTGTAGGCGATCGGGAACGTTGGTCACAATTTTAGAAATCGTCACGCAGCGCACGCCCAAGCCTCGGGCTAAGTCGCCTGCTAGGATGCGGAAAAACTCAGTTCCCTTGAGGGTCGCCGTGGCCGCTAGGATATCTTTTAAAATGAGATCGTTCGATTCGGGTTCGACTTCTCGATCGCAAGGACCATCGGACTTGACACAAGCCCCGTGTCGGAAAATATTTCTCCCTGGGGAAGCGCGGTACGATCTGTACCATTGCAACGCCACCCCAACCCCCGCCGCCCCTAAGAGCGCCCTGGCGATCTCAAGAAATGCAGACCATCCCGGGTCTGGCAAACCGCCAGTTCCGACCTCGAGCAGATGGGTCGCACCCATGAGAAAGAGTAGGGTAACAGACAGCCAAACAAAAGGGTTCGCCCGATCGAGTTGTCGATGGCGAAGGATGGCGATCGCCAGCACAGCAATGGTGAAGTAAGCTAGAGCCATGGAAAAATCGGCAGCCCACTGTATCGTCCATGCCCCTTGCCCTTCCACGATCGCGGAGGGGTTCGAGATTGAAGTATCCGCTAACCCAGTTTTGAGTATTGCCCGTATCATCACCGTGTCATGTGACCCCTTGCAATATTATGGCGTGCGCGTTCTTGTCGCTCCAGACAAAAGAGTTATTGCTTGAGGGAGCCGTGAGATTTCGAGAATCCAGGAAAGTATCCATCAACCCAGGGCGATTGTCTGTGATGACCAATTGCAATCTGATTTCAAAGAAACTTCTTCATTTTGACACTCTCGAGTTGAAAATACGAGAGATTTTGCGTGGGTCGAATCGCTCTGTCGGTCGCCAAATGCGCGCCTGACAGCTTTTCGCCGATAGAAACTAACCTCCTGTTGCTTTTAAGTGTATACTCTTGACCATCGAGGTTGTCGATCGTCGAACGCGCAGAAATTCTCATGGGAGCAAGGGCGACGTTCGGGCTCGCTAACTGAGTGCGTGCCCGAGATAAAATGCGATCGACCCAAGCCCCACCCAACTCAAAAAACAAGCTCGAGTCAGTTGTAGGGCGCGATCGATGGTTTGGGGAGTAATGGACTTGTCGGGGTTACCGAGTTTGGGCTTGTGTTTGGGAACGCCTCGATACCAATTCGTACCACCGAGCTGGACTGCTAAAATGGCTGCGTAGGCGCACTCGCTCCATCCGGAGTTCGGACTCGGATCTTGCTTGGCATCTCGCTGGCACAGACTCCACACTCTGGGAAGTTCGCCGCTGACGATCCCCAAGGTAATGACTGCAAGCCGACAGGGTAACCAAGTTAACCGGTCTTCGAGTTGCGCGCTGAACCATCCAATCTGAGTAAAGGGTTCTTCTCGATATCCCACCATCGAATCGAGGGTACTTGCTGCTTTATAGGCAAGGGCAAAAGGAACGCTACCGATCGAAGCAAATCCCATTCCCAACAGAGCATAAAAGAGGGGAGCCATCACGCCATCTGTAGCATTTTCGCTAATGGTTTCTAAGACGGCTCGTAAAATATCGGATCGGGTTAAATTTTGCGTATCTCGTCCGACGTAAAGAGATAATCGTTGGCGTGCCTCCGTTAGATTCCCGATGGCTAAAGGTTGGAGAACTTCTGTTGCCGCTCTTCTCAAACTTCGTCCGGCAAAACAGCTTGCCAGAAGCATACTTTCTGTAAAAATACCTAGTCCTGGATGAAGTTTGTAAGCGATGGTGACGATCGCGCCACCGACGATCGCACTGCCTCCAATAACCCAGATTCCCAGACCCACTCCAGCCCATCGACGAAGGGTTTGATTTTCACATCGAGCGATCGTAAATTGAGTGTAGCGATTAATGACCCATCCCATCAATTGAACGGGGTGCGGCCAATGTTGAGGATCGCCGATCGCGTAATCTAAACTCACGGCAATTGCTAATACGATTAAAGAGTTGTTGGATGGGTTCATGGGAGATAGGCGAAGGTGAATTGGCGACGGTCGATCTTCAGAGCTCCGATACTCCAACCCCCGGGTCACAGCTGCCAGGTCAAGCGAACGCCACGCAATTTTCTTTCATCGGAGGGAAATTGCACCGATGAAATCGAAGTTAGACGACAAAACTTGTTTCTTCTCCGATGGCTGCTTGCCAACTCCGGGCATCGTGATACAGATCTTCTAAGGAAATACTGTAAAGCGCTTCTTTTAGTTTTTGGTGCAATCGATTCCATAGGCTAAACGCGACCCAATCTTCAACAAACTCGGCATTGGGCCTGTGATGGGGTAAGGGTTCTAGAGTTTCACCTACGGCTTCGAGAATTTGCCCTAGAGAAATTTGAGCGGGATGGCGGGCTAATTGATAGCCACCGCGAGCACCACGAATTGACCGGACTAATCCCGCGCGACGCATTGAAATTAGCAACTTTTCTAGATAGGGCGCGGGTAAGTCTTGGCGCTTGGCAATCGCTTTAACAGAAGTCGGTGCATCCGCGGGTTGTAAGCTCAAATCGAGCAGTGCTTTGACGCTATAGTGACCGCGAGTCGTTAATTTCATCGATTGCTTCCAGGCAAAAGTGACTCATCGAGATTTTCTCATTATTATCAGTTTTTTGACTCTCCCTCAAGCCAAACGATCGAGTTCGGTAATCGATCTTCGAGCGGATACAACAGTTTCGAGAACCCTTTAAGATTTTTTTCAACATTGCTTCAGGACAGACCGAAGGTGAAGCTCCCATAAAAGCGAACGAAGTTCGATGGCAGCTCTTCGAGGATATCAAAATAGAGCGAAAAAGAAAGCATTGTCTAAACCCAAATCCTAGACCTTGCTAAGGTGCGATCGTTCATTGCTAGTTTTCGATGAAAAAGTTCCACTTTGCAGGTATGATAGTTTAACAAGCTGACACTAAGCAAAAACTTTTATTCTTAGCAAACGTCAGTCAAAATCGAGTAGCTTCAAAGCGCTACATTATTGTTTTAGCCTCAAGTTGAAGAACACAATGAAAACAGCAGCACCGTTGACGGGAGAAGACTTGCTCAAAAAAGTCAAAGATCTGGGGAATGTCTCTAAAGAAGAGAAAGCCAGACAATGCGGTTACTCCACCACGACCAAAAATGGTGTGGAACGAGTCAACATGATGAAGTTCCTGAACGCTCTCATTGATGCAGAAGGAATTCAACTCGACAGCAAGCAAGCAAGTAACGGACGAGGCGGACGCAGTGCCAGCTATCGAATCAGCGTTCAGTCGAATGGAAACTTACTCATCGGTTCGGCTTACACCAAACAAATGGGTTTAAATCCTGGAGATGAATTTGAAATTAGCTTGGGACGCAAGCACATTCATCTCAAACAAGTGGATGCAGAGGAGTAATCTCGCACGAGGCAAAGATGCTCGGTTGCTTGTCGAAACGATCGTCGAGCCCAACCGAATCGAACCCGAGGAAGTAGGAACTCGTACACATTGCCCGTCAAAATTGAGATCCGAAGAGGTGTACCCTCGGTCTTCGAAAAGTCGAGAACGTTGGAGCGACCCTCGCACCGCTCGTTGTGCGTGAGGTCGTGCGAGCTTCGGTCGCGGTTGACTTTTCCCTCTCGGAAAATAGGGGTTATCATAGTCAAAAATACAGTTTTGCAATCATCTACGCTCACCGGTTTCAGGGTCTACTTTCAAAGCCAAACCGCAGGTATCGAGCTAAATGGAGTGCCATTTCCTCCGGGCCGATCCTAAGGTCTCGCGACTCGCCGCTTGGATCTCAAAGCTGTTTTGCGCTTAGAAAATCAAACAGCCCAATCGCGGGTTAGCCGCTCGTCCTCCCGAAGATGCCGCTAACCCGAGTCTCTCAATTGCTCGATCCCTCTAGAAAGGGGAAGCCCGTATCAAACCGTCAAGGATTCCAAAATGGCGGTTGCAGGAGTTAAGCTAGTTGAGTAAGTCTAAAATAGTAGGGCTGGCAATCCGATCTGGGCAAGCCAACGCAAAATTATCGAGTCAGGTGAGTGGTGCATCATTCTAGAAGTGCCAGATTCCAGCAGTTCTAGGCAAACAGTGGTTTGCAAAGTTGTGCGAACTCACGTGTAATGGATTGAATGGCATAGACTTGAAGAGATAAAGATGTCAGATCTGACTCATGAGCCGAAGCGCGCAAATCCTGCGAGAAACACCCATGTCTAGCATGCAAGACCAATTTACGGTTCACTTCTGGGGCGTTAGAGGAAGTATTGCCTGTCCTGGACCAGAAACAGTACGATATGGCGGCAACACGCCCTGCGTTGAAATTCGGGTGGGAAATAAGCGCCTTATTTTTGATGGTGGGACGGGTTTGCGGGTGTTGGGGCAACAGCTCCTTTCTCAAATGCCCGTTGAAGCCTACATGTTTTTTACCCATTCTCACTGGGACCACATTCAAGGCTTTCCCTTCTTTACTCCAGCTTTTATTAAAGGGAATAAGTTTCACGTTTACGGTGCGGTTGCACCCAACGGAGCTACCATCAAGCAACGCCTGAACGACCAGATGTTGCACCCGAACTTCCCCGTACCATTGCAGATTATGGGCGCTCAGCTCGACTTCAATAATTTGGAGGTGGGACAGACCTTTCGCCTCGGGGATGTCAAAATCGAGAACGCTCTGCTCAATCATCCGGGGGAATCCGTCGGTTATCGAATTAACTGGCAAGGTCATGCCGTTGCCTACATTACCGATACGGAACATTTCTCCGATCGCCTCGATGCGAACGTTCAAAAGCTCGCTGATGGGGCGGACGTGATGATTTACGATGCGACCTACACCGACGAAGAATACCACTCTCCCTCTTCAGGCAAAAAAGGGTGGGGACATTCGACGTGGCAAGAAGCCGTCAAAGCGGCCAAAGCGGCAGGGGTCAAAACCCTCGTTATCTTCCATCACGATCCCTTACACAACGATGACTTCCTAGACCGAGTCGGCGAGCAAGTCAAACAACAATTTCCCAATAGTATGATGGCGCGAGAAGGGGAATCGATCGTCATTATTCCACCGGTCGCCGTTCCCCAGTCCGAAACGGAAATCGAAGCGCAAGTGTCAGCATAACCGATCGTGAAACTGGCTTTCTTCAAGGGACTAACCGGAAACGGAGTCTGTCTCATTCCGTCGAGACTTGGATACCATGTCAACAGTAATCGGCGCGATCGCTTGTCGAGCAACATCATCGCGACTCCATTTCATCTGTAACTCGTGCGGGTAACATCTTCCTTAACAACGGCACTAATGCCAACCTCCGTGGCATTAGGAAACTTCGATGGGGTGCATCGAGGTCACCAGCAAGTCATCGGACAAGTTTTTCCCCATCCAATCTCGGGATTAGCAGCCACTCAGGCGGAGTCTACCATCCGAGATTTGGGCGTGGACTCCAATCGAATCTCGTCTTTGCCGATATCGGGAACAGACGCGGAGTGTCCGCCTCTATCTTTCCTGGAGCGAGATCCCGATGGCAATGGAGGTCAAATTTGTACGGCGGTGGTAACGTTTAACCCCCATCCTCAAGAATTTTTTAGCGGACAGCCTCGAACCTACTTAACCACTCTCAAAGAAAAAGAAGAGCGAATTCGAGCTTTAGGCATTGATTGGCTAGTGTTGTTACCGTTCGATCGCCAACTCGCTCAGTTGAGCCCTCAAGCCTTTGTCGAAGAAATCTTAGTTCGCCAACTCAACGCTAGACAAGTGAGCGTGGGTCGAGATTTTCGCTTTGGATGCCAGCGCGCCGGCACCGCAACAGATCTGCAAGCGATCGCCGCAAACTACGGGATCGGCACCAATATTGTCTCGTTAGAAATGCAAGGAGACGATCGCATTAGTAGTTCCAATATCCGCGCTTCATTAAGCGAAGGTCGCATCTGCCGAGCCAACCAACTCCTCGGGCGCGCTTATACCTTAACGGGAACGGTGGAAAAAGGTCAACAGCTAGGTCGCACCTTGGGATTTCCCACTGCAAATCTCAAAATCCCAATGGAAAAATTTTTACCGCGTTGGGGAGTTTACAGCGTTCGGGTCGATACCCCCAGTATTTCAGCTCATCCAGGGGTGATGAATATTGGCTGCCGTCCCACTGTAAATGGAGCGCGTCCCACCGTAGAAGTTCATTTGCTAAATTGGTCGCAGGACTTGTACGCTCAAACCGTCACCGTCCACCTGCAAAACTTTTTACGTCCCGAGCAAAAATTTGAATCCCTCGAGGCCCTTAAAGCTCAAATTCAAAAAGATTGCGATCGGGTCAAATCAGAACTGGCTTCTTAGGGATTCTCTTTTCTGTATTCCTAATCTCTGGAGTATCCCCATAGCGAATCGAGTCATCTAAAGAACGACATTCTTCTCATATCTTTCTGGACTCATTTTTTGATTTCCCAATCCCAAAGAACGAGTTCGACTCAATACAGAAAATTTGGACGAGGAAGAACATTAAAGGTGCGCTCGAAGAATCTCATCTTCCACTGCTCGTCGGGACGATCTACCCTGACTCTAACCCCAAACTCCCACCCCCGTAACATCTACCCCAAGCATCACTATGAGTTCTCCCCACATCGAACGGCTACTGCAAAATCTCGGACAAACGATCGTTGGCAAAACCGATGCCATCCGTTTGGTACTGGTTGCTCTCCTCAGCGGAGGACACGCACTGCTCGAAGATGTACCCGGAGTTGGCAAAACCCTGCTAGCAAAATCCCTTGCCCGTTCAGTATCCGGTAAATTTCAGCGCATTCAATGCACCCCGGACTTACTGCCGACGGATATTACCGGCACGAATATCTGGAACCCCCGCACCGGGGAATTCGAGTTTCTGCCCGGACCAGTCTTTGCTAACGTCTTGCTCGCCGACGAAATCAACCGGGCCACGCCGCGTACCCAGTCGGCATTACTCGAAGTCATGGAAGAGCAACAGGTGACCGTGGATGGGGTGTCTCGAGCTGTGGATTCGCCTTTTTTTGCGATCGCGACTCAAAATCCGATCGAATATCAGGGAACGTTTCCCCTCCCCGAAGCGCAAATGGATCGCTTCACCCTATCTCTGTCTCTGGGATATCCTACGGAGTCGGAAGAACTACAAATGTTGCAGCGTCTTGCCGATGGGGTGGAGTTGACCCAGTTAGAACCCTGCATTACTCTCGACCAAGTAAGGGAACTGCGCCAACAGTGTCGGCGGGTAAAGGTGGATACTTCCTTGCAGCAGTACATTCTCAACTTAGTTCGCAGTACCCGTCATCGAGAGGATATTACCTTGGGGGTGAGTCCTCGAGGGGCAGTTGCTTTACAACGATCGGCTCAAGCACTCGCATTCCTTGAAAGTCGGGACTATGCAATTCCCGATGATGTCAAGTTTCTCGCTCCCCACGTTTTAGCCCATCGCATTATTCCCACGGGGGGACGTAAAGCCCACACCATCGTCGAGGCATTATTGCGATCGGTTGCCGTTCCCTAAAGATAACGTCAGTTCGGAATCGGACAGTGTCTGGCTAGGGTGGGGTGTAGGGTGTGGGGAATAGATCCGTACTTCCGACTTCTGCGCTGCCCAATCCATCCGCAAGGGTACCCTCGCACCTAAGCATCTCCAAGTAGAGAATCATTCCAAGACTGAGGCAGCGTAAGGGTAAAGCAAAATTCACAGGTGTTCGGATCTCGAGTCGGTTCGCAAGAGACTTCGACCGTCCCGTGCAAAAACTGAGCTAAACCTTTAACCAAAGCCAGTCCCAAACCGGTTCCGGCAACGGCTTGTTGGGTAGCCTCGGGGCCACGACGAAACTTATCGAACAGACGATCTAAATTTTCTTGAGAGATTTCTGGTGCGATATTGGTCAGGGAAACAATCGTACGATTGCCGCTTGCTGATGTGGTCTCACTCAGTTCGCACGCCACGATCGTTCCTGGATTGGAATATTTCCCGGCATTGGTGAGCAATTCTTCCAAAATTCGGCGAAGGCTATCAGCGTCGCTGTGCAGGTTCAACGAGGATTGAGAACATTCGAGGGAAAATGCTAGATTCTTCTTGTGCCAGCGTTGCTCGAAAGCTTCTCCTAATTCTGAAATCATCGAGATCGCATCGATCGAGTGCAGCTTCAGATCTACTTGCTTAGTTTCCAACCGTTGGAACATCAACAAATCGTTCACCAGATTGGTTTCTTGCAGGCACTGTTGCTCTAAAATATCCAAGTATTTGGCTTGCCGCTCTGGATCGAGTTCCGATTGGCGCAACATCCGAATTGCCAGAGTCATACTCGTGAGCGGCGTTTTCAGCTCGTGAGAAATCGTGCTGAGAAACTCGTCTTTTTGCTGGTTGAGCAAGCGCAATTGATCGATTTGGCGGCGAGTTTGCTCGTACAACTTAGCTTGTACGTCCATACTGCGTTTGAGCTGGTCGGTGCGATCTCCGACGATCGTATGCACCTTATGCAAGGTTCGAGCTTGAATGAGGGCGTTGCTCAACTGGTTGCCGACAAGGGTCACCAGTTCGAGTTCTTCGGTTTTCCAGACATGAGGTCGATCGTTCTGCAAAACCAGAAATCCTAAAATCGATCCCCTCGAATTCTCGCTGGGACTGATGAGGGGAACCAGGAGAACGGCGGGCATCTTCTCCGGCTGAAAGATCGGGGCAATTGTCGTATCGGGTTGCTCGACCAACCACTCTCGCCGATCGGAAATCGCCAGGGGTTGGGGCGCGCAGAGGAAGGCTTCCTGACACCACGCACATTCCGACATCTGAAATGACTGTTTGAAGTGAGTGAGATGGCCTGCCGTCGAATTGGGGGAAGCTGACGAAACAGCGACGGTTTCCCCCTGTTCGTTGACGAACCACTGACCGACTACGGTAATTTTTGCTTCGGGAATCGATGAATGCGGTTCGTCTTCTGGAAGCTCGGATCTTGGATGGTTGGAAGCGATCGAAGCTCGCTCGGGTATTTTGAGGTTATTATATTTTAGTAGTATGACCAAACCGTGGTTTACCTCAAGGGTTTGCGTAATGCCTTCCACGGCTTCTTGGAGAATTTGAGTCAGATCTAGAGAATTTTGAACGGCTTTTGTCAGCCTCGCCATCAGCGCCTGTTGGTGATAGAACGCGCGAGTTTGTTGCTGTAAGGCGACCAGGGCGCGAGCCTGAGTGATGTGAGAAATCGCACTGGCGACGGAAACCGATAGCTCTTTGAGGCGTTCTTGCTCGGCAACCGTCCAACGGTGAGTGGTACTGTGAAAAACGGCGATCGCACCGTTCACTTCTCCTTGAAATCGAGTGGTCGTCACCAAAATCGATCGAATTCCCAAGGTTTTGCATTCCGATGCAAGTACGCCGCGAATTTTCGTACCTCTCTCGATATTGGGAATGCACAGAAGATGAGAGAGCTTGAGTCGTTCCATCAGTGGAGCGTCTTGCCACAACGCTACACACTCCGAATCCCTCGGTTCTGAAGGGTTCGCTTCCCAATACACTGCACCTGACACGAACCGTTCCCCGTCCCCAATCGCGATCGAACATCCACAGCCTTGAAATGCCTCGGTCAATAATTTGGCGACTTGGGACAGGACGGTTTCGACTTCCGCGTTCTCGCTCAGGATTTGAGTAATTTGCTGCCCCACCTGAGCAGAATCGACCGATGGCTGCATAAGTCGTGGCGGTTTTCTTTGGGTTAGAGTGGGCTTAGCGACGTGCGGCAACGGTGCAGTGAACGCTTTAGTCATAGCTCGCGTGAGTGTTGGGACGATCGCACTCTACCAATGCACCCAATTGATATACCAGCACGATTGTGCCGGGCTAGTACATCTGGTTTTTGGGAGGTTCGATGAGTATAGTGTCTGAGTTTAGGTTACACTGCACCCAACTAGAATCGCATCCGTGATTTCTCTACGATTCCCACGAATATCTATTGTATTCTATAGAACGGTCGCAGTTGTCTTGGAATCCAGGGTTTGTGGGCTTATCAGAGATCGATGGTGTCACCCTCCTACCGAAATCTACCTTTTTTGCTCTAGATGTCCTATCCGATCTCCGTAACATTGCTGAGTTTCAGTCCAGCTCCGATGGCGATCGATTGTAAAATATTGTGAAATAGTTGGGAAGCAATTTTTAAAGTACGACTTTCAAAGTCTCTTTGCAGAACATTGAGACACATCAACACTTAATCCTCATCCATCGACTCCCATATCTCGAGAGAAAATGCAGCTTACTCTCTGTATATAGAGCGATTTAACGATTTGAGAAGTGAGAGCAAGCGTTCAAGAGAGTCGTTGCGAAAAAGTAGCCCTAAGACTTGCCGCGAATTGTTTGTCCTCCCTTAACCTTTCACTGCTATTGTAATAGATTGACCGCGATAAATTGCAGATTTCACCCTTCCCAAATACAGCATTTCAATTGGTATCCGAGAGAGAGTATCTGAGAACTGAGGTTTTAGTCGTTGGTGGCGGTACGGGAGGGACGGCTGCGGCCCTTCAAGCTGCTCGTCAGGGGATGCAGACGTTACTGGTAAGCGAGTTTTCCAGATTGGGGGGCATGCTGACAGCGGCGGGAGTGTCTGCCCCCGATGGTAACGAGTTGGCGGCTTTTCAAACGGGATTGTGGGGAGCGTTTCTCCGAGAACTTCAGCAACGGCAACCCGGAAGCTTCGATCGCGCTTGGGTGAGCTTTTTTACTTTCGATCCCCGCATCGGTGCGAAGATTTTTGCCGATTGGGTGGAAGCTTTGCCCAATTTAACCTGGATTTGGGGGCAGGTTCCCCGCGAAGTGTATCGAAGAGGCGATCGCATTACCGGCGTGGGTTTTGATGAGTACCGAATCGATGCTGACATCGTTCTCGACGGGACGGAATTGGGGGATGTGCTGGCATTGGGGGAAGTTCCCCATCGGTGGGGTTGGGACTGGCAACCATCCTGGAACGAACCCAGCGCCCCCACCGCGCCTAACACACTAACAAATCGCTTTCCCGTCCAAGCCCTCACCTGGGTGGTGTTGCTGCGAGATTTTGGGGAAGATGCGATCGCCCCGGAAATTCCCGCACCACCAACAGATAACCCCGATCGATTTGCTGGTGCTTTGGAGGGTTACACGCCGGAGCAATTTCTCAGTTACGGTCGATTATCCGACAATATATATATGTTGAACTGGCCGCAACATGGGAACGATTATGCAGAGGATTTAGATCGATTGGTGGGTGGTGCGAGTCAGCGGCAAGCGGTACTCCAAGAAGCCTACTGGCACAGCACAAGTTTCGCCCGTTTCGTCCAGAAGCAGTTGGGGCGGCGTTACGGTTTGGCACAGGGAGTGTTTCCTGTGTTGGGTGAAGATCGTGTTGTCTCTTCTGCGTTTGCCTTGCATCCCTACTATCGCGAAAGCCGCCGACTCGTGGGACTCGAAACCGTGCGCGAACAGGATATCTTACCCATTGCTGGGGGCAAAACCGCATCGTTGAACGCCAATAGTATTGCGATCGCCAATTACGAGAACGATCGCCACTATCCCGGCTACCACCTTCCCCTAAAACCCAAATCCACCCGCTGGGGAGGACGCATTACCGGAACGCCATTTACTTTACCCTACGGTTGTTTAGTTCCAGAAACCATCGATGGCTTGCTCGTTTGCGAGAAAAATATTTCTGTCTCCCACATCGCCAACGGGGCAACTCGGCTGCAACCAGTAGTGATGAATCTGGGGCAAGCAGCGGGGATGGCGGCTGCACTGTGTGTCGAACTGGGCTGTCAGCCGCGAGATTTGCCCGTGGAGATTCTGCAACAGGCGTTGTTGGAAGAACCTACCGCCCCAGCCGCCTTGGTTCCGCTATTCGATTCCCTACCAGAAGATGAGGATTGGTTACACTGGCAGCGGTATTTCTTGGCAAATCCCGATCGGTATCCGAGTTCTGGAGAAATCGATCGAGAGATACCGAGAGTATGCGATCGCACTAATACCACAGCTTTTTCTGGTATATTTCAGCGCAACGGATGGCAGGATTACACCTTAAAAGTGTTAGAAAATAAGGGCGATCGCACTTGGCAACTGGTTACTCTGCAACCGGATATCGACAAGCAATTGCAAACCTATCCCTCTGGTACTGCGATTTCGGGTTGGGGATGGTTTAACGAGGCGGGAGATTGGCTGCGAGTCGATCGAATTAGTTAAATACAGACATTAAAAAATCTGCAATTTAATCATTTTTGGGATGTTAAATGACTCAGACATCGAAGCAATTTACTCAAAAATAGATCGATATATCAAGAGAAACTAAGCTGTTTTCTCGAACTGCGGAATTCAAAAAAAGCATTTATAATATCAAAGCTATCGATCGAGGTTCAGTTTTTCTGCATCTACATTCTCTACACGATCGCCCCGAGTCACGCACGATAAATTGCGAGAAATGAGCAATACCAAATTCTGGAAACCCGTCTATCAACTCTTCAAACCCGAAGAACCCCTCACGAGTCCCCAAGATTTAAAAGATTTTTACGTCATTCGTCCCGATAGCCCCATCGAAGATTTAATCGGGACGTTGGAATTGGAAGACGATCCGGCGAAATTTTTGCTGGCAGGACATCGAGGCGGGGGTAAAACCACGGAATTACGGCGATTGCAGCAACGCATTCAAGGGCAGCTCAAACACGAGTTTACCGCAATTTGGGTGGATACGGCGAATGCCCTCGATCGCTACAATATCGGCTACGCAGAAGTGATCGTTCTGATTGGTTTAAAGATTCTCGATACGATTCACACGTTGGAATTGGCAATCCAGCCGAGATTGAAAAGTGCGCTAATCGATAGCCTGCGAACGGTGGTGGTGGAATACGAAGAGGTGAAAACGGATGGTTTGGAAACACCGGAGTTGGTGAAAAAGTTGGGAGTCATACTTAAAATTGGCTTCAATCGAACGCTGAAGAAAATTCAAAATATTCGCCCGACTCTGACAGATATTCTATCGCGAGTGAACGATATTATTGATGCGGCCGAACAGTCTTGTGGGAAGAAACTGGTCGTAATTGTCGATGGACTCGATCGCCACGATTACGCAACGGCATTAGAAATGTTTTCCGACGATTTGATGACATCACTCAACTGTCATATTATCTACACCATTCCCATGTCTCTGCGCTATTCTCCACATTTTGCCCAACCCAAAGAAATTTTTAATGAATGTCTCGATTTAGTTAATATTCCCGTATTTAAATGCGACGATAATGCTAAACCGACTGCAAATCCAGATTTTACGGGACGAGAATTACTCAGGATGATTATCCAGCGGCGGTTGAAGCGATTGGGAACGGATTATGCGAATTTATTTACCCTCGAAGCATTAGAATATATTGGCGAAAAAAGCGGTGGCGTTCTGCGAGATTTGATTCGCCTCGCTCGAAGTACCTGTAAAATTGCCCGCAAGCATCGGTTAACTCAGGTTGATTTATCGGTTGCAGAGGAAGCCGTGCGAGAAGAACGCAAAGTCTATACGTTAAGCGATTATCATTACCCCGAACTCGATGCCGTTCACTCAACGGGAAAATTAACGAGTCAAACCTATAACTTACCGGATAAGGGAGAGTTTGTGATTTGCGATGAACTACTGCAAAACAAATTTATTTTGGGGTATTACGATGAGAAAGTGCGGAATTGGTTCGATGTCAATCCGATGATTCTCGAAGATTTGGAACGGTGGAAAATCGGAAATAAAACATAGTGCGAGCGTCTCGCTCGCGATTTGAGAAATACAGCGATATGACGACGCGAGCAAGATGCTCGCACTACATATTTTTTCCCCCTCTACCAAACAATGACATCAGCACCTGAAAATGCCCTAACCCCAAACGATCGCGCGGAATTGGAAACTCTCGTCAATGTTCTCGAACTTTCCGATGGAACGACGATCGTGTTTGCTGTTGCCCCCGATAGCAGCCCTAAACATCCGGTGGTGGATGAACTCAAGGGGTTGCTGGGTAACTGCGACGAGGAGTTTGCGGTGCAGAACTTTTTCTATAGCGATGAGTCGCTGCATCCGTTTCTCAATGGTCTGAAACCGTTGCCAGAGGGGACGCGGCGGGTGGTGATGGCATTTGGGATCGATCGCCTTCCTTTCCACCGGCAGGTGCGGGAATTGCGGCAGTTGAATCTGGGGCGAGAGATGCTCTTCAGCCGCAATTTGGTGCTGGTATTTTGGTTGACTCGGGGGGAGTATTTAGAAGTATTTCGCGATCGCGCCCCGGATTTTTGGGATTGGCGGGAACAGGTGGTGAGATTCGAGACTCGCCCCCGCCTCGAACCCCTGCTGTACCCCTATTTGGAATGGCTGATTGCTGAAAATTCTTCCCTGAAAATGGGTGGCATCATGCAGGTACAGCGCCAGGTAGACTTATTTCTCGATCGCGTCTACGTATCCCTGCGGGGGGAACGGCAGGTGGAAGTAGCCAGCCGCAGCAAGGGAGAAATGGAATCGGCAGCACGATGTTCTCCGGGCAAATCTTTGGGTAAGTCGTTAAGTCAATCCTTCGCCGACGAACTCGAACCCATCGTTCCCGATTTTGTCCCGGATTTCGGTTCTCCTGATGTGGGTTCGACTAAAACTGTTACGGAAAAGGTCGATTTAGCCCAGGCAATCCGGAACCAGCAATATAGCGTCATTCTTGGCGATCCGGGGGCGGGAAAAACGACGCTGCTGCGGTATTTGGCACTTCATTTTGCAACGGCGCGACGGGATGAGGCGCAGACAGTATTGGCTGGTGAAGAACGGGAGGATTTGGGGCAGATGCGGTTGCCGATTTTCTTCCGCATCGCCGACTATGCGGAAAAACTGGCGACTCAGCCGGATTTGAAGTTAGAAGAGTTTTTGCAGCAGTTTTACCGCCAGTGGGAAACCCAGCTTACTGCCGCATCCACGGAATTCTCGGCGGAGGAGGTGGCGCAACTCCTGTGCGAAAAGCTGCAATCCGGGCAGTGTATCGTTCTCCTGGATGGTTTAGATGAAGTGTTCGATCGCTCGAGTCGCAAGCAAATTGTCGATGGCATCGAAGCATTTGTCAGCACCTACGCCGGGAATAAATTCGTCATCACCAGTCGGATTGCCGGGTATCGGGAGGTGAATCTGAGCCAGCGCTTCGGTCATTTTACTATTACGGAAATGGAACGGGAACAGGTGGAACGGTTTCTGCGCCGTTGGTGTTTGGCAGTGGAACAGGCGCAACAGTCGGAAGCTACGCCGGAACGCCAGGAACGGAACGCCGAGGCGGAGGTGCGGGGGCTACTCGATGCCATCGACAGCAACGAGGGAGTGCAGCGCCTGACGGGAAATCCCCTGCTGCTGACAATTTTGGCGCTGATTCACCGCAACGGTTCCCGTTTACCCCATCGCCGGGTGGAACTGTACGCGCTGGCGGTGAAAACCCTGACGGAAGACTGGCAACTGGGGAAGAAGTTACCCGATGGGGAGAAGGTACTACTCAAGGAAACGGAGGTGGTGGATTTACTCGCACCCCTGGCTTACTGGATGCACGAGGAGAAGCCGTCGGGATTGGTGAGTCAGGAAGAAGTGGAGGCGAAGCTGGCAGAAAAGTTGGCGGAACTCAACGACGAGGAACCGGATTCGCCATCGGTACGGCAGGCAGTGGAGGGATTTTTGCGGCGAGTGCGAGAGACGACGGGGTTATTTGTGGAACGCGCGCCGGGATTCTACGGGTTTATGCACCTGACGTTCGAGGAGTATTTTGCCGCGCGGTATATCGCCGATAACGAGTCTGAGGATATGCTGGCGCTGATTCGCCGCCACCAGGAGGAACCGCGCTGGATGGAACCGATTTTGCTAGCGTTGGGATATAGCGGGATGCATATGCCGAAGCAGTTAAATAAGGTAGTGCAAAAGTTATTTGCGGCGCTGGATGACTACCAACCGGATATCGAACGGGGGGAAATTCAGGTTAAAAATGGTTCGACAAGCGATGCGGTTTTGGCATTTCCCGTGGTGGATGAAGCCGGGGTGATCCGTTACGAAGAGTCGGCGACAATACCTGAGGAATTGGGGTTTGCCGCGCTGGTTTTGGCGGAAGTGGAAGTCAGGGCTAAAGTTCGATCGAAAGTTATTGAGAAGTTGGTTTTGACAGTGTTGGGATTAGATGAAGATATTAATGAAGACACAATACCAGCATTACTTCAGGTACTCCGTAAAATTGAAGATTTCAACGAAAAAGGGGAAACTTTTGCATTCTTGCAACGGGCGATTGAGAATTGCAATCTAACGGATGAAATTCGAGTTAGAGCGAAGGTTGCTGCGCTATATATTGCTTGCAGACAAGCCGATTCTATTCTAGTGGCGTGGGTAGAAAAGATTATCAATAATCTCACGCCGCTTTTATTTAGTGTGCTCAAAGAGTTAGTCTCGGAATTGGGCGATGAAATGACTCCGGCGTTGGAGAAAGTTCGAGAGCAGCATGGGGAAAAAGAGCGAACTCAGCAATCGTTGGATGTGATGCTGGCAATCTCTTATCTTCGATCGAAGCATTATGACAAGAGTCTCGCAGTTTTAGAAAACTTGATAAATCTCTCAAATTCTAAAATCGAACCTTACATATCTTGGTCGTTTGCTATCTGTTATCAAGACAAAGAGGAATACACTCAGTCCGAACGATATTACCAGCAAACATTCGATAATATTTCGACTGGTAACAGGCAAGTTGCGTTAATTTTCTTTTGGAAGCAATGGGGAATTTGCTATCGCTTGCAAGAACAGTACGAAAAAGCAGTAGATTGCTTTCAACAGAGTTTGACGGTAGCTCAAGAAATCGATCGAGAAAAAGAAGAAGCACATTTACTTTGGCAACTGGGTAAAACCTATCAATATTGGAAAAAATACGAACAGGCGATCGAGTATCATCAACAAAGCCGAGAACTCTACAAGAAATTAGAGCGAGAAGAGAATGTCGCGAATCAGTGGCACTGGATAGGAAGCTGTTATGAGAAATTGGAGCAATACGAGCAAGCTGTAGAGTGTCAACAAAATTGCTTAGATCTACGTCAAAAGCTAAATCTAGATAGTGCTGTAGCTCTAGCCTACTACCAGTTCGGTCGAATTTATCAACATTGGGGGAAATACGAAGAGGCGATCGAGTATCACAAAAAAAGCCGAAAAATCTACCAACAACTAGACAAAGAAAAAGATGTGGCTGACTCGTGGTACTTCATGGCTAGCTGCTATCGAGAGTGGAGCAAATATCAGGAAGCACTCGATTGCGAACTCAAAGATTTAGAAATTCGCCAGCAGCTTGATGACCAACTGAATATTGCTTTAGCTTACTATCAACTCGGTCAAATTTATCAACATTGGGGGAAATACGAGCAGGCGATCGATTATTTCCAAAAAAGTCGCAAGCTGTACCAAAAATTGGAGAAAAATAAAAGTGTTGCAAACCGTTGGTACGATCTGGCAAATTGCTATCGAGAGTGGGGCAAATATCAGGAAGCACTCGATTGCGAACTCCAGGATTTAGAAATTCACCAACAGCTTAATGACCAATTAAGAATTGCACTAGCATACTACCAGTTTGGTCGAATTTATAAAAGTTGGAAAAAATATGAACAGGCGATCGATTATTTCCAACAAAGCCGAGAACTCTACCAAAAACTGGAGGAAGATCAAAATGTCGCGAATCTATGGGGATGGATCTCTGATTCCCATCGAGGGTGGGAGAAATATCAAGAAGCACTTGATTTTCGTGTCAAGAGTTTAGACATTCATCAGAAGCTTAATAACCAATCTAATATTGCTTATGCTTACTTTGAACTAGGTCGAATTTATCAGAGTTGGAAAAAATATGAACAGGCGATCGAGTATCACCAACAAAGCCGAGAACTCTACCAACAATTAGAGAAAGATGTAGCCAATCAGTGGTATAACCAGGCAGTTTGCTATCGAGAGTGGGGCAAATATCAGGAAGCACTCGATTGCGAACTCCAGGATTTAGAAATTCACCAGCAGCTTGATGACCAATCGAGAATTGCTTTAGCTTACTATCAACTGGGTCGAATTCATCAGAGTTGGGAGAAATACGAAGAGGCGATCGAGTATCACCAACAAAGCCGCGAACTTTATCAACAATTAGAGAAAGAAAAAGATGTCGCTGACTCGTGGTACTATCTGGCAGCTTGCTATCGAGTGTTAGGAAAATATCAGGAAGCACTCGATTGCGAACTCAAAGATTTAGAAATTCGCCAGCAGCTTGATGACCAATCGAGAATTGCTTTAGCTTACTATCAACTCGGTAGAATTTATAAAAGTTGGGGGAAATACGAACAGGCGATCGATTATCACCAACAAAGCCGCAACCTATATCAACAGTTAGATTTAGAACAAGATGTAGCCAATCAGTGTTACTGGCTCGGAAGTTGCTATCACGAGATAGGACAATATTATACAGCGATTGAATATCAGCAAAAATGCTTGGATTTACGTCAACAGCTCAGTTTAGAAGAAGATGTCGCTTTAGCCTATAATCAGCTGGGTCGAATTTATCAGAGTTGGGGAAAGTATGAAGAGGCGATCGATGATCACCAACAAAGTTGCGAACTCTACCAACAACTAGACTTAGAACAAGATATTGCTAACTTGTGGTCTTGGTTGGCAAGTTGTTACCGAGATTTAGAGGATTACCCAAAAGCCATAGAATACTATCAACAAAGCCGCGATTTACACCAGCGACTCGGGCAAAATGAAAGTATGGCATGGGGGTATCGACAAATCGGCAATACCCAATGCCTGATGGCAAAAAACACCCTCGACTCCTCCTTCCTCCCCCAAGCCGAACAAAACATCCAGCACGCCATCCAACTCGATACTGCTGGAGACTACACCAGTAGCCTCGCCTACGATGCCATCGTTCTCGCCCTCATCTGCGCCGAATTCCTGCATCACTTCCCAGCCGACAGTCCCGAGTCTTCCCAACGCATCGCCCAATTTGAAACCAACTACCGCCAAGGTTTCGACTCCCTCACCCAACTCGGACAAACCGTCAGCCGCGCCGAGGAAGCCCTGGATATCGCCCGCGCGTACCTAGAAGTCCCGGCATTGCACAACCCCGGCACCGCCCTCACCCTCACCCGCGAAGCCCTGCAAACCTTCCAAGACTTCAACCGTCGCAAGCTGCAAGCCAAAGCCCTCAAACTCCTGGGGGAAATCCACCGACATACTGGGGATGAGGAAACCGCGCGATCTTTCTTCACCGACAGCGCCAACCTGTACCGGGAATTGGATTTACCCGCCAAAGTTGCTGAGGTTCTTCGACAGGCAGAGGAGGCAGGGGAGGCAGAGTAGTGGTTGACCAAATTGATGTTGATGAGTCGTCGGGTGAGTATTTTTGAAACTGAACCCACCCCTAACCCCTCCCGAGAGGGGAACCAAAGCCAGTTAACCATTCATACCAGTGTGGTCAAGCATTAGATGCAAAGCTGGCATCGATCGTTCAACTATTACGATACGGAGTTAGTCTTTTCGGGAGTCGACCTGGGAGATGTCTACTATTGCGGTACGGAGTTAGTCCTTTCGAGAGTCGACCTGAGAGACGTCTACTATTGCGATACGGAGTTAGTCCTTTCGGGAGTCGAGCTGGGAGATGTCTACTATTGCGATACGGAGTTAGTCCTTTCAAGAGTCGACCTGGGAGGTGTCTACTATTGCGATACGGAGTTAGTCCTTTCGGGAGTCGATCTGAGAGATGTCTACTATTGCGGTACGGAGTTAGTCCTTTCGGGAGTCGATCTGAGAGATGTCTACTATTGCGGTACGGAGTTAGTCCTTTCAAGAGTCGACCTGGGAGATGTCTACTATTGCGGTACGGAGTTAGTCCTTTCAGGAGTCGACCTGGGAGGTGTCTACTATTGCGATACGGAGTTAGTCCTTTCGGGAGTCGATCTGAGAGATGTCTACTATTGCGGTACGGAGTTAGTTCTCTCCTTGTCCCCTTGCTCACAAACCGCAAGCTTAACTCTCCACCCGATCGCACCGACATCGTCCGATAATATAGTGAAGAATCCGGACTGCGTATTATAATTGTAGTACAAACAGTTATATCGCTTTTCTCAACTACCCAAAACCGTGCAATAGCCCATGTCATCCCAAGCGTCACCTCAAGCTTCATCGGAACCCGCAGAAAAAATTTACCTGCCGCGTACCAGCGAATCCGACTCCCTCAAACGCATTCGCCACACCGCCTCTCACGTGATGGCCATGGCGGTACAGAAGCTATTTCCCAAGGCGCAAGTGACCATCGGGCCGTGGACGGATTACGGGTTTTACTACGACTTCGACAGTCCCGAAGCCTTCACCGAAAAGGATTTGAAAGCCATCAAAAAAGAGATGGTGAAGATTATCAAGCAGAAATTGCCGGTAATTCGGGAAGAAGTGTCTCGCGAGGAAGCCAAACGGCGGATTGAAGAGATTCAGGAACCCTACAAGCTGGAAATCCTCGATAGTATTGAAGAGCCGATTACCCTGTATCATTTGGGCGATCGCTGGTGGGATTTGTGCGCCGGCCCCCACGTCGAGAGTACCGCCGATTTGAATCCCAAGGCGATCGATCTCGAAACCGTTGCCGGGGCGTACTGGCGCGGCGATGCCAACAACGCCCAACTCCAGCGCATCTACGGCACTGCCTGGGAAACCCCGGAACAGTTGCAGGAGTACAAGCGGCGCAAAGCCGAAGCCCTCAAACGGGACCACCGCAAAGTGGGCAAAGAGTTGGGATTGTTCGTCTTTTCCGATCCCGTCGGCCCAGGGTTGCCCCTGTGGACTCCCAAAGGCACCATTTTGCGATCGACCTTAGAAAATTTCCTCAAAGAAGAACAGGTCAAACGGGGCTATCTCGGAGTCGTCACCCCCCACATCGCCCGTATCGACTTGTTTAAAATCTCGGGACACTGGCAGAAATACAAAGAAGATATGTTCCCGATGATGGCGGAAGATGAGGAATCGGCGGCCGACGAACGGGGATTCGTCCTCAAACCGATGAACTGCCCGTTCCACATCCAAATCTATCAAAGCGAGTTGCGATCGTACCGGGATTTGCCCATGCGATTGGCGGAGTTCGGCACCGTCTACCGCTACGAACAGTCCGGGGAACTGGGGGGATTAACTCGGGTACGCGGGTTTACCGTGGATGACTCCCACCTCTTCGTCACCCCGGAACAGTTGGAGGCGGAGTTCCTCAACGTGGTGGATCTGATTTTGTCGGTATTTAAAAACTTGCAACTGAAAGATTTCCGCGCCCGATTGAGTTTCCGCGATCCCGATTCCGATAAGTACATCGGTTCCGACGAAGCTTGGAATAAGGCGGAAAATGCCATTCGCCACGCGGTAGAAACCTTGGGCATGGACTCCTTTGAAGCGCCGGGAGAGGCGGCATTCTACGGCCCCAAACTCGATTTTATCTTCCGAGACGTACTCGATCGGGAGTGGCAGTTGGGAACGGTGCAGGTGGACTACAACTTACCGGAACGGTTCGAGTTGGAATACGTCGCCGAAGATGGTTCTCGCCAGCGTCCGGTGATGATTCACCGCGCCCCCTTCGGTTCCCTGGAACGGTTGATTGGTATCCTCATCGAAGAGTATGCGGGAGATTTCCCCCTGTGGCTGGCCCCGGAACAGGTGCGATTGCTGCCGGTTAGCGATGAGTTTCTGCCCTACGCCCGAGATGTGGCGGCGCAGATGCGACTGGTGGGGATTCGCGCCGTCGCCGATACCAGTCACGAACGCCTGGGTAAGCTGATTCGCAACGCCGAGAAAGCGAAAATCCCGGTGATGGCTGTGGTTGGGGCGAAGGAAGTGGAATCCAAGAGTTTGAGCGTCCGCACCCGCGCCTCTGGGGAGTTGGGGGCGATGGCGGTATCTGAGGTGTTGGAGAAATTGCAGGGGGCGATTGCAGAGCGATCGAATTTTTAGGTCGATCGTTTTGTTTCCCCTAGGGCAAGGGTCTCGATCTCCTTTTGGGAAAGATCGTACGCATTCAGAGTGCGGACATTTTGCTGCTTTGACTGCTGTCATAGGTCGCAAACGCGAGCATGCCAATCTCTCCCAACGATCGCCTTAAGATAAAGACAGTCGCAAGAGGTTCGATCGAAGATGCTCTCCACTCACCGACGAATGACGCTTCAGGCGTACCTGAATTATGACGATGGGACGAATACCCGATACGAACTGGTGAATAGAGAATGAGTTGAAATAGGGGTCGAGAGTGCTTGAAATATCTCGATCCCATTTTTTCTGGCAATGACTTGCGATCGATTCGGAATTCCCTCCGATCGCATCGGCAACAAGCGTCTCATTGAAGTGAGTTCGACTGCGGTGACGGCACGCGATCGCAGTTTAACGGTGCATTCCATAGAGCCAGCATTTTTCAAGATACTAAATATTAAAGATTATATTAATTTTTGCGGTTCACTTGGCAACATTATTTTAAAGTAATCAGAATAATAAACAATCCCTTGAACTAACGTTAGAAGTCATATTGAAAGTAAACTTTAAACTCTTATCTGGTGGTTTATGGTGGCGATTCGACCTTGGCGCAGCCGATCTAAAAGAGCTAGGAGATGCTTCGCGAACGCATGAGCGTAATCTTTTCAGAGCGATCGTCAATCTACCGTTATCCCACCACATTTAGCTCGTCGATCGTTCTTGATATTTACTATATAAAAAGCCTCTGAGCCGGGGATATTATTGCGATCCAAATTCACCCCTAAAAATTTAGTAAGTAACATTCATTTTCAAAAGGAGATAAATTATGGCGGCAAGTTTAAATGGGATTGTCATTAATGAAATCCTAGCCGATCCCAGTAGCGCTGGTGGCAACAACTTTGATACCGATATGGATGGAGTTGTTGAGGACAGCGATGAATTTGTTGAGTTATACAACACCAGCGGTGCAGATGTAGATATTTCCGGCTGGACGCTCAGTGATGGTGACGTTTCTACATTTACATTTCCTGCGGGGACGACGATCCCAGCTGGAGAGCATATCGTTATTGTCACTCGTTGGAATAGTCCCGAACCACAACCTTCCTGGGTTTATTCGTTCGGCCCGAATGCGCTATGGAACAATACCGGAGACGAAGTAATTCTCAGTGATGGGACAAACACCATTGCTGCGGTCTACAACGCTCAAAACAATAATGATATTCCTGCTGGTGCTGATGTTGACGACTTCTTTACAGATACTGACGGTTTATCAATTCAACGGTCTCCCGATGGTTCTGACACATTTGTCGTTGCAGCACCCACCCCAGAGTGCTTCCTGACGGGTACTCGCATCCTCACAGAAAATGGCGACCAACTCGTCGAAGAATTAGAAATAGGCGATCGCGTTCAAACCGCCGACGGCAAAATCGAAGCAGTCAAGTGGATTGGTTATCAAACCATCAACCCGAGTGAAATCCTCAATCCCCTTCGCGGCAATCCCGTCCAAATCAAAGCCGGTGCCTTGGGAGAGAATACCCCCACTCGGGACTTATTTATCTCTCCCGACCATGCATTACTCGTCGATGGATTGCTCATTAATGCCGGTGCGTTGGTTAACGACATTAGCATCGTCAAAACCCAACCCACCGAAACTTTTGTTTACCACCACATCGAACTGGACAATCACGCACTATTGGTGGCCGAAGGCACTTTTGCAGAAAGCTATATGCCTCAAAACGAAGACCGTTTAGTGTATGACAACGGTGCGGAGTACGAGGAATTGTATCCCCACGGTAGCAAGTTAATGCTGTGGCCGATGGATTATCCTCGGGTGAGCAGCAAGAGCAAAGTTCCTCGTTTCGTGCGTCAAAAGTTGATGCAAATTGCCGGTCAACTCGAAGGAGAAACGGCTCAATTGAGTGCCTAAGGGACTTGCAAAGAAATAAGGTACCTGCTTGTTCTAGATATACGGTAGGGGTCAAGGGCCCTTGACCCCTACGTGGGTACGTTATTTTCCCGCCCATCCCTCAACTCTCTTCAACTTAAATCTCTTCAACTCCAAAGGAGCGATCGCACATACACGATCGCTCCATGTCGTATCGGATCGTACATTTAGACAGGAAAATTGCTTCATCGAACACTTCGAGATGGAATTTTTGCGTTTCAGAATATCCCTTCACCTCAATGGGATTTCGCGGTCAGGTTCGACTCAAAAAAAATAACTTCGTACTTTACAAATTGAAAGATTAGTCGTTGAGATTCCGTTTAGGTGAGTGTTGCATTACGATCTAGCCTCCATTTTGCATGTCTTGAAAAGCTTTCCGGAAAAGTACTCGATCGAGCAACCTTCCCAATTCACATAATTTTCCCAACCGCGAAATTTTACGGATATAGGAAGTTCTCAAACAAATAGCTCCTCAGAATCTTCTCTGTAAACCTTTGGATTCTGAGTGACAAAATATAAAGAGTGCGTAAAGTCGCTCCGTAAACTTGACTAATTTTTGTCAATCTATTAACAATGACCAGTAATCCCTTGAAAAGTTTTGAGGTCGGGTATTATTGCAATCCACAATTTGCCCCTCAAAACCCAGTTCGCTCGACCAACTGACTCACAATCCTCGCGAAGTTTGAAAACCTTTGGTAAGTATGCTTTGGCAAGGAATTTTCCAACTCCAGCCACATGCAGTGGAGTTGTGTGCTTGTTTGTTTCTTTCGGTATATCCGTAGTGCGATCGTACGGCGTAGTTCTAGGTGCTTCTACAAAGAGGTCAGTGGTTCGGTCAAATTGACCGTGCTGTCACGAAATAGTCGCGAAAAACCGACATGGTGACGGTTCTGTATCGGTGTAACGTTTAGGAATCCAAGAATTATGGCAAGATTACAAGTCGCGTATAATACGACCAGCCTCCAAGAAGGAGAGGGGCCTTATATTGCAACGTTCACGATCGTCGAAGAATTTGGCGATCCACCAACTCCCGATCACTCCTTTGAGTGGATACTGCTCCCAAGAAATCCGAATTCCGCACAGCCAAACGATCTCGATACGCCTAACGGGACACAAGGTACAATCGACTTTACAGGTCTCAATTATGGAGACTCGATCGATCTAGAGTTGGGAAGTCCTGTTCTTGATGGTCTAGTAGAACCCGATGAATTCTTTCGGATTCGCTACTTTAATTCTGACGGAAGTAGCCCCCTAAGGCTCAGACCACCATTAAGGGGGCAGGTTTTTGAGATTGAAGAATGCTTCCTCGAAGGAACTCATATCCTTACCGAAGATGGATATCGTCCGGTAGAAGATCTGAAAATTGGCGATAACGTCAAAACTTTTGACGGTCAGTTAGAAGCCATCAAGTGGATTGGCGTACAAACTCGCCATCGTTTCACCGCTCATCCGTTGCGTTCCCTCCCCATTCAAATTAAAGCTGGGGCTTTAGGTGAAAATACCCCCAGTCGCGATCTCTTCGTTTCCCCAGACCACGCGGTACTCATCGACGGGTTGCTCATCAACGCTGGAGCACTCGAAAACGGCGTATCCATCGTCAAAACCTATCCGGTGCAATACACCTACTACCACGTCGAACTGGAAAATCACGCCCTGCTTGATGCTGAAGGTGTCCCAGCTGAGAGCTTTTTCCCACAAAACGAAGACCGTATGGCTTACGACAACGGTGCTGAATACGAGGAGTTGTATCCCCACGGCAGCAAATTAATGCTGTGGCCGCTGGATTATCCTCGGGTGAGCAGCAAGAATAAGGTTCCTCGTTTTGTCAGTCAAAAGTTGATGCAGATTGCCGGTCAACTCGAAGATGCAGACGCTCACTTGAGTGCTTAAATTTCAGGGGAGCGATCGTTCTGTTGCGATCGCTCCTTAACTGATTCATCGGATTAATTAGCTGGCGATCGTCTGTAAAAACACGCAACCTTGTGTTGTGAATCAGACGCTTCAACATGGAATTTTGGCTTTTCAGAATTTCCCTTCGCCTCAATGAGATTTCGCGGACCTGCTCGAGCTCAAAAAAATAACGTCGTAGTTTACAAATTGAAATCTCATCGATCGCGATCGATGCACAAAATTTGAAGATAACGATCGCCTTGCCAAATCCCATCCGCAAAACTATAGAGGTGACTCGGCTTATTTTAAAGATTTGATAAAACTCTTCTGTAAACTTGACTAAACCTCGACATCCAAATCATAATAAGCAGGAAGGTTAAAAAACCTCAGTAATATTTCGGAAAAACCTTTAAATAGCAAGCAATCGAAGATATTCCGAGAAGACAACGCTAAAGCCGATCGAACATCAACCACATTAATCCTGTCTCACTGAGAGCTATATAACCAATCGGCTTGAAGCTACGAGACAGTAGAATCGATACAGCAGCGTAGATGTATTCGATCGACAAGTCAAGTCAAGCAATTAAATCTTTACTGTAGCTTTTTTTTATGTAAGGGTTTAATTAAATTTTCCTGCGAACTTGACATCATGCTTTTGAAGCAATAATCATAATAATAAATCTCTTGCACTAGTATTGATGCGGGGCATTATCGCGACCAAACTTGTCCCAAAAATCAAGCTCAGTTACACCTTCACTATGATGTGAAGGTAGAAATTAATCAATTTTTCGTCATCAAAAGTGCTTCTGCGAAGAGTCAAGTTATTCGATAAACTTGACTGAGTTTTGATGAACAATTGAATTCATAAAATTCGTTCGTTTACCTAATATTAAGGAGCAGCAACTATGGCACAGCTAAGTATTACAAGGAATTGGGTTTTTACAGAGATGGATCCAGAAGCTGAAGAGGGAAGAGAAGGTGACGGATACTATGAAGTTACCTTTACTTTAAATTCAGAAGCAGGCGATCCAGCTACCCCCGATCACTCTTTTGACTGGGAATTCGCAGCATCATTAACAGATGGTGCTAGCTCTGGAGATGTGGATTTTTCTGATGGTACCAGTGGCAGCGTTAGCTTTTCTGGCTATGGTGAGTCAAACTCTATCACCATCACTCCTAGTCTTGATGACGTAGGACCCGAACCTGACGAAACCCTTCGGTTATTTATCGTCAACCTTGAAGGAACAAATTTCACTTTTGAGTCCGGATCGAGTCCGATTACGGATTTCGTCATTATTGACGAATGCTTCCTGGAAGGAACAAATGTCCTCACCGAAGATGGATATCGTCAAGTTGAAGACTTGAACATTGGCGATAAAGTCAAAACCTTCGATGGTAAATTAGAACCCATCAAGTGGATTGGTACGCAAACTCGCCATCGTTTCACCGCTCATCCGTTGCGTTCCCTCCCCATTCAAATCAAAGCTGGGGCTTTAGGTGAAAATACTCCCAGTCGCGATCTCTTCGTTTCCCCAGACCACGCGGTACTCATCGACGGGTTGCTCATCAACGCTGGAGCACTCGAAAACGGCGTCTCGATCGTCAAAACCTATCCCACTCAATACACCTACTACCACGTCGAACTGGAAAATCACGCACTGCTCGATGCTGAAGGCGTTCCAGCCGAGAGCTTTTTCCCCCAAAAGGAAGACCGCTCTCTCTACGACAATGGGGCGGAGTACGAGGAGTTATATCCCCACGGCAGCAAATTAATGCTGTGGCCTCTGGATTATCCTCGGGTGAGCAGCAAGAATAAAGTTCCTCGTTTTGTCTCTCAGAAGTTGATGCAGATTGCTAATCAACTCGAAGGTAAAGTGGAAGTGTTGACCGCTTAAATTCCTCGATGAAAATTGCTTGCTCTTTTGCAATCTATAGATGATTAGAATGAGAGCTTCTATCTTCCTCCTGCCGTTATTGATAAGTAGCGGCAGGTTTTTGTACTTCATGAGAGCGATCGCTCGGAAACAAGCGATAATAATGAGAGATAGAGCAAGTTAGCAGTGTCGACTCTCTGAGTACAGAATAAGTATAAATCGTGGAAGCTCGATGTCGTGAAGGAAATCGAGAGACTTCTAATATAAGTAATATCGTTATTGGTGACCGGGAGACCATGCGATCGAGGTATAGAGTCTAGAGATACAACAATATAACTCTCTGACACAAAACGCTCGAGTAAAGGCTGGAGTTGTTCTTCAATATATTTTGCATGAGATATTTGTTATGAGTAATCCCTCTAATCATCCCTCTAACTCTCAGGAACAAGAGCATTTAGCCGATATCAAAAAACGAGGCGACACTCCCGAGGCGATCGCCCAACTCCAAGACCTGTTAAAAGAAGAACCGAAGTTTATACCTGGATGGATAGAACTGGGGCGCATCCATCGTCGAAGGGGCGATCGGCAATTAGCTTTGAGTACTTTTACCGAAGCCCTCACATTTGCCCCACATCATCAAAGTCTCAATTTAGAGTTAGCGACCGAGCAACTTGCCTTGAATCAAGTTGATGATTGCCAGACAACAATTGACAAAATATTAAAAATTAATCCCAAACAAGAAGGAGCTTTGTTAAAACAGGGAGAACTCTATCGGAAGCAACAGAAGAGAGAAGAAGCCTTAGAGGTTTTTCAAAAAGCTTTAGAATTAAAACCTCAGTCAATTTGGAATCATATAAGGGTTGCTAGGGAGCTAACATTTCTTGAAAGATTTGACGAAGCCGAACGACAACTCAAACAAGCCCTTGAATATGCTCCAACTCATTTAGATGTTTTGGTGAAGTTGGGAGAACTAGAGCAAAAGCAGCAACAGCCAGAACAAGCATTAGCTTATTTTAAACAAGCCAGCGAACATCATCCCAATAAAATTCAGCCAGAATTAAAAATTGCCGAAATTCTCCGAAATACTCAACAACTAGAAGAAGCTCGCGCTCGCCTCATTCAGCTTTTAGAAAAATATCCGAATCGTTTTGAAGTTCTGATGCAACTGGGTCATTTAGAACGACAAAGACTCGATCGGGAGCAAGCTTTAAAATGGTATTCCCTTGGGAGTGAAGCTGCTTCCAATTCATCTCAAACGAATAACGATCGACTTCATGCAATTGAAGAGTTGCGAGGGTTAGGTGAAATCGATGCAGCCGTTGAAAAAATAACACCAATCTTACAAGAGTTCCCGAACGATCCTCGAGCAAAATTAATTTATGCGTCGCTTCTAAAGATTAAGCTAGAATTTAAGACTGCCGCAGATATTTATCAAGAACTCATAAGAATTGACCCGAATAAAATTCACCCTTATTTAGAATTAGCGACTTGTTTGAGTGAATGCGGTCAAACTCAAGAAGCGATCGAGCATTTGGAAGTGATTCGAGAGTCAAATCCCGATGATACTCAGATTTTGAAAAAATTGGGCGATCTATATCGAAAAGAGCAAGACCGAACCCAAGCCCTTAAATCCTATCGACAAGCTTTAGAACTCGATCCGCAAAATTTATGGGCAAATCTTAAGGTTGCCACCGAACTCCGAGATGGCGGAGATTTAGAAGCTGCCCAACAACAAATACAGACGACCTTAGAATATCACCCCAATCATTTTCATGCTCTGATGCAGCTCGGTCAACTCGAGCAAAAACAACAAAAGTTAGAGACGGCTATGGAGCGCTTTCAAGCTGTCATCGAACATCATCCCGATCGAATTGAGCCACGTTTGAGTCAGGGGGATATTTTATGCGAGTTGGGACGTTTCGATGCTGCTCGAAATTATCTCAAGCTACTCCAAAAAAGCTATCCAGAAGAACCGCGAGTCTTGATTAAGTTGGGTCAGCTAGAACGGAAACTCGGGTCTAGAGCAAAAGCATTAGAGTGGTTTGATTTAGCGCAAGAGAAAACCTCTACACTCACCCAATCTTTAGATATCCAAATTTTAGCGGTTGAAGAATTAAGAGATTTAGGTCATTTTGATGAAGCGATTCAAAAAATCGATCGAATCATCGAAGAATTTCCCGAATACCGTCGCGCTCAGATGGTGAAAGGGAATATTTTACAGAAACAGCCCAATCTCGCCGAAGCCGCCAATATATACAAACGTATATTATCAACAGAACCCAAGAATCTCAATGCTAGGATAGAACTCGCTCGAGTGTACAGTCAATCCGGTCAAGTGGAAAGTGCGATCGCGCTTTTGGAAAAAACGGATCGATTATTGGGATCGAATTCCCTGGTTTTCATGCAACTTGGAGCACTCAACCAAGCTCTAGAAGAATGGGAAGCCGCACGGCAGTGGTATGAAAAAGCAACTCAAGAATATCCCTACCATCCTGGAGGATATTGTGCGTTAGCCAATGTCATGTCTCTGGAAGGAGAAAGCGAAGCCGCTATGGAGTTACTGCAAGAGGCTCAGGTCAAAATTCCCAACTCTATTCCAATTCTGATTAAATTAATTGACTTACAAATCCGTGCGAGCAATCTAGATCTCGCTCGAAAGCGACTCTTAGATGCACTGAAGACATTTCCCGATAACGTACCACTACGATGGCAACTGTGCCGAGTCGAGATGGGAGATGGAGACTATCCGGCGGCATTTGAGGTTCTCGATAGTATTTCAACAGATAATCAAGATTGGATCCGAAAAACCGAACAAAATCGAGCAAATCTCTATTTCCATCAATATAATTACCCGAAAGCGGAAGAACACTTACGCAAAGCTATTACACTTGCACCGACTGCTATTGGAGAACGAAATCGCCTTGCTACGCTGTTAATGCTCGATAGCCGTATCAATGAGGCTCGACAAGAATTAAAAATTGCCACGGAAGAACTAAATCTCAAAACCCCCCCAGGGAAAGCAGCCGTTCCGTTGAAAAGCCATCCGGCAATGCTGATTAATGAATTGCAGATTAATCCTCCATTGCTCAAACAACTGATAGAAACAAAAGAAAAGCAAGGATACGATCGAATCTTAGCGTTGGGCAGTCTTCTGTCTCAAGAACCCACTTACCTAGGCAGCGCTCTTTATTTAGCCAGAGAATTAAGAGAACAAGGCATTTTTGAAGAGCTGCAACAAGAATTATCCGCTGAGGCAACGAGCTTTTCTTCGATTCCTAAACGTATCGTTCAGTTTTGGGACGATCCCACACCCCCAAAAGAAGTTCAAAGAATCTGTCAAAGCTGGATCGATCGAAATCCAGACTATGAATATACTCGTTTTTCCATTGAGACCGCCATTGCGTTTTTACAAGAACATTACGACGCCAAAGCACTCAAAGCTTTCTCAAATTGCGACCAACCTGCCACTCAAGCCGACTTTTTTAGACTCGCCTATCTCAATAAAATGGGTGGGTTTTATGCAGATGCAGACGATGTATGTCGTCAATCCCTCGATACCATTCTCGAGTACAGTCCAGAATTAGTGGTACTTCAAGAAGATTTTTCGTGCATTGGCAATAACTTTTTAGGCTGTATTCCCGGTCAAACTATCATTCGGATCGCTTTTCACCAAGCTATCACTAATTTACTCGACTACTGCAACGAAAGTCCTTGGTTTGCCACGGGTCCAGGCTTGATGACCTCTGCGGTGTGTAGCGGCTTAGTTCCGTATCTGACGTATGACAACTATCAAATGTGGCCTCGATTGTTGGTGTTGTCTCAATCTCAGTTAAGGAAAATGATTAGTCAGCATACCCCCTTGGCGTATAAGAAAACCGATAAAAGCTGGCAAAATAATGCTTATCAACGAAGAATCAAAGTGACGCAAATCTTCGAGGAATTGGCGGTCTAAATTTCAGAGCCAAGGATTGAAACTTAGATTGAAACTTACATCGACCGAAAAACAACGATAACTTCATCCGATCGCAGAGTAACGTTTCCTCAATTATCGTGCCAAGATTGGAAGAGACAAACCTTCTCTCTCTCCAGGTTCAACTCCTTTTAAATATTGCTTAAATTCTCTCCAGACGCAAAACTTAACATAAATACAGACAAGTCCACATCTCCACGGGTATCCGCCCTCTGATAAACTTATACACTGGGAACGCCCGATAAATAAACATTACAAGCACTTCGGAGGACAGACTTCGTGGACGCAACCCTTGGATTAGAGATTATTGAAGTCGTAGAAAAGGCTGCGATCGCCAGCGCCAAATGGATGGGAAAAGGCGAGAAAGACACCGCTGACGAAGTGGCTGTGGAAGCCATGCGAGAGCGGATGAATAAGATTTATATGCGCGGACGCATCGTCATTGGAGAAGGGGAACGGGACGACGCCCCCATGCTCTATATTGGCGAAGAAGTGGGGATTTGCACCCAGGAAGATGCCAAAGAATATTGCAACCCCGACGAATTACTAGAAATCGATATTGCCGTCGATCCCTGTGAAGGTACGAACCTGGTTGCCTACGGACAAAACGGTTCGATGGCGGTATTGGCGATCTCCGAAAAAGGCGGATTGTTCGCGGCTCCCGACTTCTATATGAAAAAATTAGCGGCTCCCCCAGCTGCTAAAAATCACGTCGATATTAATAAGACGGCCACGGAAAATCTAAACATCCTCTCCGATTGCTTGGAGCGATCGATTGAAGAGTTGGTGGTGGTGGTGATGGATCGTCCCCGTCACAAAGACTTGATCGCTGAAATTCGGGCCGCCGGCGCGCGAGTCCGCCTGATTAGCGATGGAGACGTATCCGCTGCGATTTCTTGCGCCTTTGCCGGTACCAGCATTCACGCGCTGATGGGGATCGGTGCGGCTCCTGAAGGGGTTATTTCGGCGGCTGCCATGCGCTGCTTGGGCGGACACTTCCAAGGGCAACTGATTTACGATCCGGCGATCGTGAAAACCGGTCTGATTGGTGAAAGCCGGGAAAGCAACCTCGCCCGTTTGACGGAAATGGGCATTACCGATCCCGATCGCGTCTACAGTGCTGAAGAGCTAGCCTGTGGCGAAACGGTGCTGTTTGCTGCCTGCGGAATTACCCCCGGCACCTTGATGGAAGGGGTTCGCTTCTTCCACGGTGGCGCTCGCACGCAAAGTTTGGTGATTTCGAGCCAATCGAAAACGGCTCGTTTTGTCGATACCATTCACCTGTCTGACGCTCCCAAGTATTTGCAGTTGCATTAATCTCTTTTTTTGAGTTGCGGGTCATTTGCCATTGATGTATCAATAATGTATCGATTTTTCGAGGGCAAATGACTCGATTTCAAGTCATAAAAATCCATCGATCCCCTTAAAAAAAAATACAAAAAACCATCGACACCATTTAAAACACCGTCCTTAACAAGCAATGATTTTATGAATATCGCTGTTATTGGTCTGAGCCATAAAACCACCCCCGTCGAAGTTCGAGAAAAACTCAGCATTCCAGAGCCTCAAATCGAGCAGGCGATCGCCCAACTTCTCAGTTATCCCCACATCGAAGAAGTTGCGATCCTCAGCACCTGCAATCGCCTCGAAATTTACGTCGTCACCACCGAAACCGAACCCGGCGTTCTCGAAGTCACTCAGTTTCTGTCCGAATCGAGTCAAGTTCCCCTCTCCCAGTTGCGATCGCATCTATTCATCTTGCTCCACGAAGATGCGGTGATGCACTTGATGCGCGTTGGTGCCGGTTTAGAAAGTTTGGTTCTCGGGGAAGGACAAATCCTCGCTCAAGTCAAACAAACCTACAAACTCGGTCAGCAACACAAAGGCGTCGGGCGCATCCTCAACCAACTCTTCAAAAAAGCCATCGGTGCCGGCAAACGGGTGCGTACGGAAACCAGCATCGGTACCGGTGCCGTCTCCATCAGTTCTGCGGCGGTGGAACTGGCACAACTCGAAGCAGAAAATTTATCCCTGTGTCGCGTCGCCATCATTGGTGCGGGGAAAATGGCTCGGTTGTTGGTGCAACACCTGATTGCCAAAGGTGCCACCCAAATAGCCATCCTCAATCGATCGCCTAAACGCGCGCAAGAGTTAGCGAATCGATTTAGCGATGCCCAACTGCAACTCCATTCTCTCGACAATATGATGTCGGTGGTTGCCGCCTCTGATATCGTGTTTACCAGTACCGCCTCCACGGAACCGCTTATCGATCGCGCCAAACTCGAAGCTGTCTTACCCGCGGCTCATAATTTGATGCTCTTCGATATTTCCGTTCCCCGGAACGTGGCGGCCGATGCCAACGAACTGGCGAACGTCCAAGCCTTTAACGTCGATAACTTGAAAGCCGTGGTGGCGCAAAACCAAGAAAGTCGCCGGCAAATGGCTATGGAAGCCGAAGCCCTCCTCGATGAGGAAGTCGAAGCCTTTGAAGTTTGGCTGCGATCGCTTGAAACCGTTCCCACCATCAGCAGTCTGCGCAAGAAAGTCGAAACGATTCGCGAGCAGGAATTGGAAAAAGCCCTCTCCCGTCTGGGGGTCGAATTTGCCGAGAAGCATCAAGAAGTCATCGAAGCCCTGACCCGAGGGATCGTGAATAAAATCCTCCACGATCCGATGGTGCAACTGCGCGCACAGCAGGACATCGAAGCTCGCCGTCGCGCCATGCAAACCCTCCACTTGCTATTTAACTTGGAAGAGGGGAAATTGGAGAAGACGTACTAGCAATTGACAATTGACAATTGACAATGGCTTGATTGGGAAGTTTTAGGAACTTAAAAACGTTTCATCCAATTCAAATCTTGTTGGGGAGATAGACAGTTCTATAACGAGCGAATCTCGAGACTTGCTCGATTGAATTATCTTGGGAATTTAAAAGTTTTTCTAACGGAAAAAGGAGACGCCGATCGCGCGTCCCCTTTTTCGATTTACGGACTTATTAAGCGTGCGGGTTGGGTATCTTTAAGCGCCCTTGCCAATATCCGAAACGCTCAACAGACCTTGAGAATTGCGCAGTTCCGGGGCGAAGAATCCACCCGAGAAGATGCGATCGCGATCGCGCCGTTGGGCAAACATCGGCACCGCACCGCGGACTTCACTTGCCACTTCCACAGTTTTCACATCGTAGGTTTGGGTGGCAATTTTCGGATAGAAGCCGATCCCGACAATCGGTAGCACCAAGCAAGTCGCCACCATCAATTCGCGGGGTTTGAGATCCATCCAGGGATCGATAGAAGTCGAGACTTGCTCCTTACCGTAGAAGACGCGCCGCAACATGGAGAGCAAGTAAATGGGTGTCACAATCAAACCCACTGCCGAAAGCAGTACCGCCATCACTTTAAAGGAGGTGCTGTAAACGTCGCTGGTGGCAATGCCGAGAAATACCGTCAGTTCGCCGATAAACCCACTCATTCCCGGTAGGGCCAGAGAAGCCATCGCGCCAGTGGTGAAGAGGGCAAAGGTCTTGGGCATCACCGTTGCCAAACCCCCCATTTTTTCCATCCAGAGGGTGTGGGTGCGTTCGTAGGTTACCCCCGCCAGGAAGAACAGCAACGCTGCAATCAAGCCGTGGGAAATCATCTGTAAAATCGCGCCGTTGAGACCGACATCGGTAAACGAGCCGATACCGACCATCACGAAGCCCATGTGAGAAATGGAAGAGTAAGCCAACCGCCGCTTCAGGTTATCCTGAGCAAACGCGGTGAACGCGCCGTAAACGATATTGACCACACCGAGAACCACCAGGGCCGGAGCAAAGTAAATGTGGGCGTTCGGTAGCACTTCCAGATTCAGGCGGATGAGGGCGTAGCCACCCATTTTGAGGAGAATGCCGGCCAAAATCATCGACACCGGAGCAGAAGCTTCACCGTGAGCGTCGGGCAACCAGGTGTGGAGGGGGAAGATGGGCAGCTTTACCCCGAAGGCAATTAAGAATCCTGCGTATGCAAGTAGTTCAAATAAGATTGGGTAGTGCTTCGTTCCTAGCTCGGCCATATCGAAGGTGACGTTGCCACCGTAGAAGGCTAAACCGAGAGAAGCGACCAGAATAAAGATAGATGCTAAAGCAGTGTAAAGAATAAACTTGGTTGCAGCGTAAAGACGCTTGGGACCGCCCCAGATGGAAATGAGTAGGTAGACGGGAACTAGCTCGATTTCCCACATGAGGAAGAAGAGCAGCATATCCTGAGCGACGAAGACTCCCATTTGGGCGCTGTATAGCACCAGCATCAGGAAGTAAAACAGGCGGGGTTTGCGCTCGACATTCCAGGCAGCGCAAATGGCTAGGGTGTTCACCAGTCCCGTGAGAACGATCAGGGGAACGGATAAACCATCTACGGCCACCGACCAGTTCAAACCGATTTGCGGAACCCAGGCATAGCGTTCGACGAGCTGAAAGCCAGAGTTCTGAAAATCGTAGTGCTGCCAGACGGTGTAGAGGGTGAGGAGAAAGTCGAGTAAACCAATGCCTAGGGCATACCAACGAAGGGTTTTGCCATTTTTGTCCGGAATAATCGGAATGGCAGCGGTTGCCAGCAAGGGTAGCAGAATTATGGCTGTTAGCCAGGGAAAGGCCATCACATTCACCAATGAGAACAAATACTTACTGATATACTTATTCTATTAAAGCAAATGAATTTCCGCAAAGTTTTATTACGATTTTGTAGAAATTTTACAAAAATCACCATCATGCGATCGAATTGTAAAGCTCTGTAACGCTCCCAAAAGAGTCGTCGATCGCAATTCCTGGCTCCCATTTCTCCCCCAGCTCTCCCATCACTCCACACTCATTGGTGAAAGGTTCAGGAAATTTTGGGTGGGTCAAGCCCCATATTTAGTCTTGTCCCTCGATTGAATCTCGAGATCTAGACGGTTTCCGATGACCGACTCATGCTCCAACGGCTCGACTAACTCACATCCCATTCCCCACACCCCACACCCCATTCCCGACTTGGGTAAAGACCTCTGTTCCCGATCGACCGACAGGGGTAAAATGAGGGCTGGTTCTGGTGTAAAGTCGCCCTGACAATCGCGCCAGACGCAATCCCCCAGATCGATCGCAGATCGTTACGATATATATGAGTATTTCCCAAGGGCGATCGCGCCGTCTGAGTCAACCTTATTCCCGTCTGCGCGCGGTAATGCAGATGCGATCGCATTCCTGGCGCTCCCTTGTCATGGCCATCGTCGCGGCGATCGTTCTGGTTGTCGGATGCACGATCGCACCGCCGACTGCCTTAGCCGGTTTGCACGACGATAACTTCGATGGCAATATCTTTGCCTTGTATGCGGGTAATGGTTCTTTAATTCCACCCAAAGTGAATTTAAAAGATTCGCTCAAGCAAACAGAACGCCCGACGTTGCTGACGCTGTACGTTGAAGATAGTGAAGATTGCAAAGTCTTCTCGGCGACGATTTCCCAGCTGCAAGCATTTTACGGCCGCTACACCAATATCGTTCCCATCAACGTCGATGCGATCGTCCCCAAATCGGAGTACGCCACCAACGAACCGGGATATTACTATCGAGGCGTGGTTCCCCAAACCGTGTTGTTCGATACTGCCGGAAACGTCCTCCTCAATGAAAGTGGAATCGTAGAATTTGAAAAGCTCGACGATCGCTTTCGCGAAATCTTCAACTTGCTGCCCCGTTCTGAATCCGTGGAGTTGAAGCGCCGACCGATTAATGAAGTGAACGCCGAAATCCAGCGCTAGTGCGGTTGAAATGGCGATCGCCCCTTTCCCACCCGACTTGGAGATCGAACAGTGTCCTCTATTTTTCCCCTCAAAACCTTTTTATTGCAAACCCTCCTGCTACTCGTGACTATTGCCATCGAGTCTTGGGTGTTGCGCAACCGCCTGAATTTACCCCGCCAACTCAGCGTTATCTATGCAGCCATCATCAACCTGCTCTCGGTTGTGATTAGCTGGTTGGCTTTCTTCGCCGTCGAACCGGAGTTTTTACCCCCTCCCGTCAAAAATCAACTCATTCACTATATTTTGATTGGCAAGCTCTCGAGTAGTGCTTCCCAAGTGTTTGAATTTTGGGCGATCGTCATCGGATTTGCCATCTTTTTTATCACTCTCGAAGTCAAAGTTCAAGCGCTTTATCTTTTGCAACTCACCGGCACGATTCCCAGTCGAATCGTACAGCAAGGTCGCGTCATTCAACGTCACAAGCGGATGGTGATTCGTCGGGAGCAAACCTTAGCAATTTTAGCGGCTCACGGGTTAAGCCATAGTGCGATACTGGTAATTTTAGTCATTTTAAACCTCCAATTCCTGAGAACGTAATTGGCAGACGAATCATTCTCGTCTCTCATCTCCAACTGACAATCCCTAACCCGTTATTACGAGAGCGTTATGTTTAATCCAGTTGAATGGTTTAATAAAAACCTGAAGCCCAAAAAACTATTTTCGTGGCAAACTTTAATTTTAATTAGTTTAGTTTTATGGCTATTTCTAGCCATTGTTTATCTCTCAGAACTGTATTATCCCACTGAGACTTTACAAATCGAACGAGAAGATCGCGATGCCTTTATTCGATCGAGCTTGCTACTGTTAAGTGTTGGATTGGCATGGTGGCAAATCGAGAACCCCATTAAAATTGGATCCTTTTCCCTCCGACCGTGGATTTTAAGCGCCCTGGCTTGCCTACTATTTTTTCCCAGTTTGATGACTGGAGAAATTCCCCCTTTCGCCTGGGTAATCTGGCCGATTCTGGCAGCGGCGATCGCCATTTTTCCCAAAGTTCGTCCGGGCAATGAGAAATGGCAAGCTCCCCCGATAGAGGAGCGATCGCAACTGTTGATTCTCGGGTTGATTAGCTTAATCTTCAGTTCTTGGCTGGGCTTTGCCTTCGTCGTCAACCACTGGACCCAAGACTATCCCGAACTCGCCTCCGCCGATTTGAGTCGCAGTAACTTTGTCGTGCGGGTGGGGAATCCCGAAAATACAGAAGGCAAAGTGATTCTAGACCAAACCGTCAGCCAAATAGCCGATCGAGTGAACGGTCAAACTTGGGGTAGTATCGAACGCTTTCTCCTCAATCTCCAATTAGGACGTATCAATATCCAAGAACAGGTGATGAATCAACTGCAAGGGATTGTCGAGCGCGAGCGCTGGTCGGTTCAAGTTGACATCGTCCCCGAGTCGGAATACGACTTGAGAATTTTCGCTCGCAAACCCTCTTTTGGTCGCAATCGCACGGATTACCTGCTCAGCAAAACCTGCCGCATTCGCACCGATACTCGGATGCCGATGGATGCCCCAAACTACCCAGCCGGAATTCTCAGTTGCGAATCCACTCAGTTTACCTTTGACTGAGGGATCTCGATGGAGAACGAACTATTGACAATCGATCGTCGACCGCGAACAATGAGGGTCTAAAACGTTGCCGAGGTCATCTCCCTTGGGTTAGCCGTCATTGTTCGTTGTCAATTCAATGATTCAAGTCAATTTGGGAAGCATTTCGACGATCGCGGCGAATGTCTTCCGAGAGGTCATTCGCGATCGAACGCTCTATCTGGTGGCATTGTATGCCCTGATTTTGCTCGCAGCCATTTTACTGCTGCCGGAAGTGGCCGCCGGAACGCAAGATAAAATGACCCTCGATGTCGGCTTGGGGGCGATGAATCTCCTGGGTTTAATCGTCACCGTTTTTATCGGGACGGGGCTGATTAACAAAGAAATCGAGAAACGCACCGTCTTTGTTCTCATCTCCAAACCCATCGGGCGATCGGAACTCATTATCGGCAAGTTTCTCGGATTATCCGCCGTTTTAGCGGTTCTGATCGTTTTGATGACGGCAATCTTTATCTTAATTCTTCAAGCCAACGAAATTGCCTTTCCCCTCGGGAGTATCATCATTGCATCTGTGTTCCTCTTTCTCCAGCTGTCTCTCATCGTTTCCATTGCCATTATCTTTGGCACGTTCACCAGTTCTTTGCTGGCAACGCTGCTCACCTTCGGCATTTACTTTATGGGGCATTTCAGTCGCGATTTGTTGCAACTGGGGGAGATGGCCGATAATCCCGGCATTCAACCGATCGCTAAAGGGTTGTACCTGATTTTACCGGACTTGGCTCGGCTGGATTTGAAAAACGGTGCGGTGTACGGCAGTGCGGCCCTGCCAGATATCGCGACCCTCTTGCTCAACGCCATCTACGGTGGAGTGTATGTGATTTTGCTCCTGTCGGTGGCAACGGTGGTTTTTTCCCGGCGAGAGTTTTGAGAACCTTGTAAGGGCGTAGGTTCTCGACCTCAAAGAAACGCGATCGAAACGGAAAAAAAGATAAAGGCGATCGAGCCATCGAAGCGGCAAAGGCGATAATGAGAGTCAGGTTTCTATGATGTCACTCAGATCGACGTTTGAATGGGTCAGATCGCAATCGAGATAGCTGCAACTGTGAAGTGAAAGTCGAGCCGATCCGAATTTTATCGATCGAGGACGATCGAGATGATGCCAACCTGTTCGGCACGCTGCTGATGCCAGTCGTTCGGGCCGTACCGTTTATCGTTACCCACGCGCGCAACCTGGAAGCCGGACTCGAACAGCTTTCCCAAAGCGATTTCGATCTGATATTACTCGATCTATCTTTACCAGAGTGCGACGGACTCGATGGGTTCCGACAACTTTATGGTTGCTGTCCCCACATCCCCACCATCGTCCTGAGTAACTTTGACGATGCCGAACGAGCCATCGAAGCCGTGCGCGAAGGCGCGCAGGACTATCTCGTCAAAGGTCAAATCGATAGTCGATTGCTCGTGCGATCGATTCGCTACGCCATCGAACGGCAGCGGTTGCGCGTGGAGAAACATGCCGATCGATCGCAGCAACCCCAGGAACGAGAACTCTTGCTTCTCGAACATTTGACCACCAGCCAAGCCACCCTCGTTGCCTCGAAACTCTACGGAAATCTCCCCCTCAAAGAAAGCATTCCCGAGGATTTCGAGCAATTAGTGCAACAGTACGGTCAATTCTTAGATCGCGCCTTAGAACAACGAATTTATCGGGTCACCCATCCGATTTCCGACGGATTGCGAGGCATGGCGGAACAATTAGGCTTTCTCAAAGCCAGTCCTCGGGACATTATCGAGATTCACACCCAAGCCATCCAACAGAAAATTATCAACGTGCCATCCCCCAAAGCTCAAGTCTATATTGAGGAAGCCCGAATTATGGTACTCGAACTCATGGGCTTCCTCACATCTTACTACCGGAAATATCATTTGGCGTTGAGTCACGTGTACCCCCGAACCAAGCTGGAGCAACCTCGTAAAGATTAAGCCAATCGGCTAAGAATGAAGACATTTTGAGGGGGAGTCGAGGAAGTATGGGGAGACATCAACGTTTTCGCTCGATCGAAGTTTGCTAAATGGGACCAACGATCGGCTTGCCAACTTGTAAGATGAGATCCGAAGTTGAAATCCTGTCTTCGTCAATCTGAGGTCCGATCGCTCTTAAGTATAAAACTCTAATGGATAAAGTCGTACTCAAGCTGTATGTGACCGGTCAAACGCCAAGAACGAAACGGGCGATCGCGAACTTATACCGTATTTGCGAAGAAGAACTATCGGATAACTACGAAATCGTCATCATTGACGTTTTAGAGTATCCCAATCTAGCCGAATCGGAAAAAATACTCGTTACCCCAACCCTGATCAGACAACTGCCACCACCGCTGAGGCGCACTATTGGCGATTTATCGAATCGAGATCGGGTTCTGATGGGTTTGGAACTCGGCCAGTTCGATTGAGCGATCGCCAACGCGATTTTACCAACATGATTTAAACCGTTAGATCGACGAGCGTAAAAATTGATGACTTTAATCAACGACCAATTTGAAGACGACCGAGAATGGGTTGAAAAACTCGCAACGGGAATCGCCGGCTTCGATCTGATTGCCGAAGGAGGGTTGCCCAAATGCGCCACGACGTTAGTGGCGGGGACGGCCGGTAGTGCGAAAACCGTGTTTGCCAGCCAGTTCCTCGCCAAAGGCATTCTCGAAACTGGGGAAGCGGGGGTCTTCGTCACCTTTGAAGAATCCCCCAAAGCCCTGCGCAAGCATATGCGCAGTTTTGGTTGGAACATCGAAGAATGGGAAGCCGAGAAGAAATGGGCGTTTGTCGATGCATCTCCGCCTCCGGGAGAAAAACCCGTGGTGACTGGCGAATACGACCTCGGGGCGCTGATTGCTCGGATCGAGTATGCGATTCGCTCGATCGGGGCGTCGCGTTTGTCGATCGATTCTTTGGGGGCCGTATTTACCCAGGTGGGGGATGTGGCAACGGTGCGCGGCGATTTGTTCCGCATTGGTAGTGCTATTAAAGAACTCGAAGTCACGGCAATCCTCACCGCAGAACGAACCCAGGAATATGGCGATATTGCCCGCTACGGCGTGGAGGAGTTTGTCACCGATAACGTGATTATCCTCCGCAACGTTTTGGAAGGGGAAAAACGGCGGCGCACGTTGGAAATTCTCAAGTTTCGGGGAACCACCCACCAAAAAGGAGAGTATCCCTTTACGGTGTTGCCTCGCAAAGGGATTGAGGTGATTCCCCTCTCGGCGATGGAGTTGAAGCAAAAATCCTCCAATATCCGCATTAGTTCCGGAATTCAAGAACTCGATCGAATGTGCGGCGGGGGCTTTTTCCGCGATTCCGTCATTCTGGTTTCCGGGGCGACGGGAACGGGTAAAACCCTAGTGGTGACCCAGTTTATGGGAGGTGGCGTTCGGGACGGGGAACAATGTTTGTTGTTTGCCTTTGAAGAAAGCCGAGAACAACTCTTCCGCAATGCCACGGGATGGGGGGTGGATTTCGAGCAAATGGAAGCCCAAGGCAAACTGAAGGTGGTCTGTCGCTATCCCGAAGCCACGGGACTCGAAGACCATCTGATTAAGATGAAAGAAGTCATCGATCGCTTCCAACCCAATCGCGTGGCGGTTGATAGTCTGTCAGCCTTGGAACGAGTTTCCACCGAGAAGGGATTTCGGGAATTCGTGATTAGTTTGACCTCTTTTATCAAGTTCCAAACCATTGCCGGGTTGTTTACCTCGACGACTCCGACGCTTTTAGGGGGATCTTCGGTGACGGAATCCCATATTTCGACAATTACCGATTCGATTATCCTGCTGCGCTACGTGGAAATGTACGGGGAGATGCAGCGAGGACTGACGGTGCTGAAAATGCGCGGTTCCATGCACGATAAAGATATTCGGGAGTTTCGCATCGATGGCAAGGGGATGCATATCGATAAACCCTTCCGCAACGTATCGGGTATTTTGTCTGGACACTTTACCTACGTCGCGGCGAACGAACTGGCCCGGCTGAGTGGCTTGTTTGGGGAGGGTGGAATTGAGTAGGGTGTCTGGATCGAGGGTGAATCGTAACTTTTCAAATCTCCAATCTAAACCAGATATGGTGAAAGTAGAACCAGTGAGAACTGCTTATGTCGAATTCAGTCGTTGAAATTCTCTCCTCAGAGGAAATTCGCCGTACCCTGACGCGCTTAGCCTCTCAGATTATAGAAAAGTCGGGAAATCTCGAAGATTTAGTACTGTTGGGCATCTATACCCGAGGTGTTCCCTTAGCGCAGATGCTGGCGACGCAGATCGAAGCATTAGAAAATGTTACCGTTCCCCTCGGGGCGTTGGATATCACCTTTTACCGCGACGATCTCGATCGCCGTGGGGTGCGCACCCCCGCAAAGGACAAAATCCCCTTCGATTTAACCCGAAAGCGTGTCGTTTTGGTCGATGATGTCATTTATACCGGTCGAACCATTCGCGCGGCCCTGAACGCAATTCACGAGTACGGCAGACCCGAGGCGATTTGGCTGGCAGTATTGGTCGATCGCGGACATCGCCAATTACCGATTCATCCGACATTTACGGGTAAAACGCTACCGACAGCCAAGGAGGAAACCGTGAAGGTGTACTTGCAAGAATATGACGGACGAGATGGGGTGGAATTGATGCGATCGTCGGTTTAGGAAAGTCATGAGAATATGCTCGTTACCGATCGAGAAAATCGAACCTTGACCCACATTTCGAATGGTTTATATTGGTAAGCTTTTCCTTCATCTCTATCTCTCAAAAAAATCCCTCTGACTGGAATCTTTACGGCAAATTGGCAACACCTTGCTCGAGGGCTCCGGTAAACTCATCTTGAAATAGAGTTATTCTCGGTAATTCTCAAGTGTTCGGGGTACGATGATGACAACTGTTAATCTTGACATTCAAACCGTTGAAGTTCCCAAAGATTTAAAACAATTCTATTTAAGATTTTATGACAATGTAATGTTCGGTGGAGAGGATGATGAAACGCTCATCGGTGGTAACGGCAAAGATTTAATTTTAGGTGAAGGAGGTAACGATCTTCTTCAAGGAAAGGGAGGAAACGATCGACTCGATGGTGGCGGTGGCAACGATTCTCTAGAAGGAGGAAGTGGCGATGATATTCTCGTCGGGGGTATCGATATTCAACATCTTGCCTGTGCTGGATTTTTCTGCGTTGACGGTTCGGGAGACGACTTGCTCAAGGGTGAAGAAGGTAACGACGCATTAATTGGAGCCGGTGGCAATGATTCCCTGCTGGGGGGTGTTGGCGACGATAATTTAAGGGGAGAAAACGGGAACGACAGTCTTTTAGGTGGAGATGGAGTCGATCGGCTCACCGGAGGTTTTGGGAGCGATATTCTCAATGGTGGCGGAGGAGCCGATACGTTTGAGTTTTCGTTTCTCGATCCATTTTTCGGTCTTCCCTTCGTGGTTCCGCCACCCAGACCCGAACCGGGTATCGATACGATCGAAGATTTCAATACCAATCAAGGGGATAAAATCGCGATCTCCGGTTTGGGAGAGGTCTCGATTACCCAATTCCAGTACGATGGAGACACCGGTGCGCTCTTCTTCGACGATCGACAGTTCGCGCAACTGCAACCCGACCTTGATTTTATCCCGGAACGAGACATCGAACTCAATTTTTCAAATCCAACATTTCCCGATTTCGATACACCTCTGACACCCTCAGTTTTTTAAACTCCAGTGAGGATGAAACTTCCCTCTAGTTCAAGAAGATTAGGGGGAAGCAAGATCGAAGCTTAACGATTATCAAAAATGTTGCTTTCCGTACTTTTAATTTGATTTTTAAGTATTACTTAAGGCTTAATAGCAACCGGCTACTGGAACGGTAATTGATAATGGTAGAATGCTTCATCTTTGGTGTAATTGCGCGATCGATAAAGAGTTTGGGCGGATGTATTCGAGATTTGCGTGGATAATGCAATCCGCGCGGCACCGGTATCTCGTGCGTAATTCTCAGCCGTATTCATGAGAGCGGTGGCGATTCCTTGTCTGCGGTATCGTTGCTCGACAAATAAATCGTTTAAAATCCAGATTCGTTTCATCGACACCGAAGAAAAACTGGGATAAAGTTGCGTAAACCCAATGAACTGTTCGTTTTCCCTAGCGATAAAAATTACCGAATCACTATTTTGGAGACGATCGCGTAAGAATTGTTTTGCGGCTTCGAGATCGGAGTCTTGTCCGTAAAAAATACGATATCGATCGAATAGAAAGGCTAAACCTTCGAGGTCATCTAAATTTGCAAGTCTGATTTCCATATTTTTTTGTCTGCGATGGCAGAGTTTCAAGACTTTTCACAAAATCATATCGATTAAAATTCTGAGTAAAACGCTCAAAGTTCGATCGGTGAAATAATTTTTTTTGATATAGCGTTTCTCTAATCAGTGAGGGCTAAGTTTAAATCTCAAGTCCCCCTTATCAAGGGGGATTTAGGGGGATCTTCTATACCTCATTCATGCGAGAAACGCTATATTTGAGGGCGATTTCAGAATCGCGCAAGTTGTTATCCTAGTGAAATCGTTAATATTCAAGGGAATCTCCATCGCCGTGGCTCAAACTTGGAACACTCAAACCTATCACGAAAATGCCCGATTTGTTTCCGATTTGGGCATGGCAGTGGTGGAATGGCTGGCACCTCAACCGGGCGATCGCATTTTAGATCTCGGCTGCGGTGATGGTGTTTTGACGCTGAAGTTGCGAGATTTGGGATGTGACGTGGTGGGGGTCGATTCGAGTCCCGAATTTATCGAGTCTGCTCGTTCTTTGGGATTAGATGCGCGACTTTTGGACGGGCAAGAATTACCGTTCGAGCGTGAATTTGATGCGGTGTTTAGTAATGCGGCACTGCATTGGATGAAACAACCCGATCGCGTTATCGAGGGGGTGTGGCGAGCGTTGAAACCCGGCGGTCGATTTGTGGGTGAATTTGGGGGAGATGGTAATGTCGGTGCGATCGTCGATGCCTTACATCATGCTTTAGCCGATCGAGGCATTGATGCAAAACTCCTTCATCCCTGGTATTTTCCCACAGTTGAAGAATACCGTACCCGCCTCGAATTGAGAGGATTTCAAGTCAATAAAATAGCCCTGATTCCGCGCCCCACTCCCCTACCAACGGATATTCGCGGCTGGCTGCAAACCTTTGCCAATCCATTTTTGGTCGCACTACCGAGTACAGAACGGGAGGCATTTTTAGAGGAGGTCGTTACCCGTTTGGAACCGACATTACGGGATGAATCGGGGCAATGGGCTGCCGATTACGTGCGGTTGCGATTTGCAGCCAGCAAACCCGCTTCCGAGGTAGATAGTCAATGATTCGGCCAACCTCTCTCGTATAGCCTCGAATCTGGACGGGGTAAGCACGGGTGCACTACCCCTAACACCTGCTCAAATCGCGTTCGGCGAACTACTCAATATCGATTCAATTGACACTCGCCCCTTGCCACAAATCCTGGCAGCGAATGGGTTGAAAGATGCTAGAGTCAGCCCCAGTATTTCTCCCAGGGTAAGACCTTCCTGAGTGAGGTTCGGCCGTGAGGATAATCTCGCCATTTTCCCCCACCTGCCACCCCTGGGCTTCGATGAGGGGGGGGTGTTCTGCGGGAACGGCAATTTCTGCAATCTCGGTATTGTTGCTATTTTCTGCTGCTTCCTCGGGAAATTCCACCCAATCGAGGGTGATGAGGGCTTGCCCTGGAATAATATCTAAGGGACTCGGAGGAATACCGCCTCGTCCGGTGATGTAGAATTCGCTTCCCAAACCGGTGACGCAGATATCGTCGCGGATTAAGTCATCGACGCGGAAGGGATCGTTGACGATGACGGTGGGATCTTCAATTTCGTCGAAGATGAGGAGGGTTCCGCTGGCGCTAATAACACAGCTATTGCACAAGAAGAGGGTGAAAAAGGGATCGTCTTGGGGTTGTAGGGTGAGGTTGCTACCTTCTTTGGGATCGGCAGCGAGGGTAACGATCGCACTGCCGTCTTGGAACAGTAACAAGCGATCGGACGCGATATCGATATTACCTTCCTGGGTTTCGACACCAAATGCAAAAATAAAGCTCTGACCGCTAACTCTCACGTCTTCTGCGCTGAGATTAATATCGCCACCCCGACCCGTTGAGGAAATCGCGATTAAACTGCCGCGATCGAGAATGCGAACGTTTTCGGCAGCCACATCGATCGTGCCGGGTTGTCCAAGGACGATCGTGTTTTCGGCGAGTAGGCTGGCAACGTTAATGGATGCCCCATCGCGCACGAGAAACTCTTCCGTTGCCACTCTCACGTTGCCCCCGTCCCCAGCGGCAAATGTCCCAGCACTCAAACTACTCCCGGAACCGCTCAATTCCACGGACTCGGAGGCTTGAAGGTTTAAGGTTCCCGCCCGACCCGAACCGAGAGTAAATGCCGATGCTTGGCCGCCATTGCGAACGGTGAATCGATCGGTCTCGATCGAAATATCTCCCGCTTCCCCAGTATCGCTGGCGATCGCCAATAAACCACTACCCGCACCAAGAATTTCCACGGATTCGGTGGCATTAATCTCGATGGTTCCGGCATTGCCACTGCTCAGCGACCCCACTAAAATAGAGCCGCCATCAAGAACCCTCAAACGTCCGGTATCGATGGTGACATCTCCCGCATTTCCCGCAGCAAACGTCGCTCCGGCTAAGGCACTAGCTGTACCATCGGGGGAACTCCCACTAATCTCGACCAGTTCCGATGCATTCACCCTCACGGTTCCCGCGTCGCCATCGCCCCGAGTACTCACAGAAACCTCACCGCCATCCCGGACGCTAAACTGCCGAGTGTCGATGGTGATATCTCCCGCATTCCCCGTACTCAGGGCGATCGAAGCCAGAAGACTAGGGTTTCCATCGTTTTGAGTCCCGCTCACTTCAACTAAATCTGCAGCCCGGACGGTGACAGTTCCCGCATCTCCTTGGGCAAAGGAGAGAACACCAATCGCCCCACCATCGAGAACCCTCAACTGTCGGGTATCGATGGTCAATTCCCGAGCATTTCCCGTCCCCAAAGTCCCAGCAGCCACGCTACTGCCGATATCATTGGGGGATACGCCGCTAATCTCGACGGTCTCTGTTGCCTGAATGGAAAGCAATCCGGCGGGTTGGGCTCCCAAGCTTGCCGTCGTAATTTCGGAACCCTCCGTCACCCTCAAATTACGACTCCGAACTTGGATATTACCGCCCCCTTCCCCACTGGCAAAAACTCCCGCTTCCGCCGCGAGCTGGATATCTCGAAAGTTTTCAACTCCGGCGTAGTCGAGGGTAAATCCCCCTTCCTCGAGAGAGAGGTTCGCGCGACTGTTCTCGCCGAGGCTGCCCAATTCGATCCGTCCCTGGCGAGCTTCGATCGTTCCACCGGAGAAGTTCACATTTCCCCCGATTAAACCTAGGGTTTGCCCCGATTCTACCGCCAGTCCCCGAGTATCGTTTAAGAGGGTTTCTTGAAAGGCGATCTCTTCTTGGCGCAAATCTTCGATCGTTGCGGTTTCAGGAGAAGGCTGCCGCCCGAGCCTGGCACCCGACACTTGAATATCTCCCGGATTGGTCCCAAATTGCAAGCCGATGGGAACGTTCACTGTTAATAATGGCTCGGCGTTAGTATCTGTCGTACTGTAGAAACTGCCATCTTCAAATAAAACCCGATCGGCCGTACTCCCGAGAAACGAACCGCCAATATCGAGTCGGGCGTTGGGACCGAACTGAATCCCATTAGGATTCACGAGAAATAGATTCGCCGTGCCGTTAGCACGAATCAAACCATCGATATTAGAAAAGTTCTCTCCGGTGACGCGGGTAATAATATTATCGATACTGATGCTATTGTTAAAAAATGCTTCGTTCCCAGTGGTCACGGAAAACTCCTGGAAACTGTGGAAGAGATTGCTTCCCGCTTCCGTTCCACCATCGATGGTAATGACGTTGCCATTGGGAGTGACGATCGAATTATTCGGAAGCGTGGCATCTGGGACGATTTGCGCCAACGCGGTACCCTCGATCGCCCCCCACAAACTTACCACTTGTAATGCGATCGCACTTCGATAGATCCACCGTTTCATATCCTGACCTTCTAACACCCCAGTTAATGATTTAAGTTTGATTTAGGTCGATGTCTAATCGATATTTTTAAACTAATTTTTATAGAAATAAATTTAGCATATTATTCGAATATCTGAAATCATATTCAAAACTTTTTAACGATTTTAGGCTGGTGATACAATCCCGATATTACAAATAGTTTTAAGGGAAAATTGCTAGCTATTCCAAAAGATAGGATAACCAGCAATTTTAACTTAAAGGCGATCGATTTAATCCAAACTACAACCTAGAAACCGATATTAAATTAAAGCAAAGTCATTTTGAGGTGCAGTGAAAATCGAGTTCTCCACATCAGTGGTGCTGTCAGTATTCAGAACGAAGGCGATAAAGGAATCATTTTCTGCGAGTTTGATGCCCACATCATCCGTACCGTCGGCATTGAAGTCTCCCACTTCAAAGGTGAGAGCCACATCAACCGTCAAAGCAATCGTATCTTCCCCAGCTTCGAAATCCGTTAGCAAGTCCGCACTAAAAGTCGCTTCCGTTTCGTCGAATGTGGTTTGTATGATAAAGACATCTTCGCCGCTACCACCGGTGAGAATATCGAAACCGCTATCTCCCGAAAGAATGTCATCTCCATCATCTCCGAGCACGACATCATTGCCCTTGCCGCCTCGGACTACATCATTCCCTGCTCCACCAGATACAAAGTCATCTCCCTGGTTACCATAGACGCAGTCGATGCCGTCTCCCCCCATGAGAGTGTCGTTACCATCGCTACCCATTAAAACGTCGTTACCGTCGTTTCCTTCGAGCATGTCGTCGCCATCGCCACCATCGACCGCATCGTTACCGCCAGAACCATCTACGCCATCGTCGCCATCAGACCCGATCGCAGCGGTAATATCGAGAGCATCTAGATCGATCGTGGTGGTTGTTGTTGAGGTAATCTCGAAGGTGGTTTCGCTGCTGAAGCTGAAAGAAGCTCCGACATTGATACTCCAAAGAGTATTGAGTTGAGAGGCGTTATCAATGATGACCGAACCGGCAACGGGACCGTTGCTACCCCCGATAAAGATGCCTCCAAAAGCTTGGATCTCGGTGATGGTGGTTTGTTCTAAAGTCGTGTAACTCGTGATGTTTAGGTTTGTTGGGGGGTCCGTAGGATTGGGATCGGTCGGATCGGTGGGATCTTGGGGAGAAGAAATCTGAATTAACCGACCGTACAAGTTGGCAATATCAAACCCTTCCTCGGGAGACTCGAAGCCTTGGGTGAAGGTGTCACCGCCATCTTGGGAGAAACCGAGCAGTTCTAAAGTATACGTGTCGCCATTGAGTTCAAAAGTTTGCGGGGTAAATCCACTACCGATGAACTGTAGTTCGTCAGCGTCTAGTACTGGATCGTTGTTAACGTTGGGTGTATTAAAAATATCGAAGAGATAGACGAAAGGATCGGGATCGTTGTCTGTACCGTCAATATCGAGATCGACGCTAAAGGCAAACTCGCCATCAAAACCCGTACCCCGGTCGATCGTGCCATTTTGATAGAAGATTTGACCGATTTTAAAGGGTTCGTCTGGTTTGGCACCGAATAAATCGCCACCATCGAACTGAAGCACGCTAGAGAAACTATCTTCAATGCCGATTCCCCATTCAAATCGGTTGTCTTCTCCGCCATTTTCATCAGTAATGACGATAACTGAATCGGAGGTTACATCGTTCGGACTAAAGAACGTACCGGAAGAAACACCGACGATCGCTTCAACATTCATGTCATCCATGTCGTCTATGTCGTCTATGTCGTCTATGTCGTCTATGTCATCTATGTCATCCATGTCATCCATGTCGTCCATGTCATCCATGTCGTCCATGTCATCCATGTCGTCCATGTTATCCATGTCGTTCATGTCATCCATGTCGTCCATGTCATCCATGTCGTCCATGTTATCCATGTCGTTCATGTCATCCATGTTATCCATCATCATGTCGTCGTTCATTGCCAGACTCCTTACAACTCAAATTGCCTGACTGACGATGTTTGAGAAAGCAGTGAAGCGTCTCGCGTGCGTCAGCTACTACTACATATTTCTCAGGGCTGGAAACTTATGCACTTTGGCTGGCGAAATTTCCGAAATGGATGCGAGAACATCAGAAAAATCCAGGAATTGCCGCACAATTATCTCTTTCAAATTCAAGCATCGTCACGGTTTCACGAATTTGAGGAAAAATTTTGGCAGATGCGCGATTTCAGTCGAGATTTTCGATCGTATAGTTCGATCGCATAGAAGGAACACACATAAATACCCGGTTTGACAGACAAAATTGCTGGCGATCCCGAAACCATGGATAACCAGCAATTGCAACTTCACTCAGACCGATCTGACAACCACTCGAAGCGCAAAACCGCTCTTACATCAGGGCGAAGTCGCCTTCGGGAACTGACATTATCGAGTTTTCAACGTCAGCGATGCGATCGGTTCCGAGGACGAAGCCGATAATGGCATCGTTTTGAGCGAGTTCGATCGCCACATCATCTGTACCGTCGGCGTTGAAATCGCCCACTTCAAAGGTAACGGCAACATCGATGCTCAAGACGATCGAATCTTCTCCAGCAGTAAAGTCGGTAATGATATCGGCACTAAAGGTGGATTCGGCTTCGTCAAATTCGGCTAGCAAGACAAAGACATCGTCGCCATCGCCACCAGTTAGTGCGTCGAAGCCGCTGTCTCCAGCAAGAACGTCATCTCCATCGTCTCCGACAACAACGTCATTCCCTTTTCCACCTCGAAGAATGTCGTCATCATCGCCACCGGAGAGAACGTCATTGCCAAGGTTTCCGTAAACCAAGTCATTACCATCGCCACCCATCAAGACGTCATTACCATCGCTACCCATTAAGACATCGTTACCATCGCCACCGTCGATCGCATCGTCGCCATCGTCACCGTCGATCGCATCGTTGAGATCGGAACCATCGATATCGTCATCATCATCGGATCCGATCGCTGCGGTAATATCGAGATCGTCGAGATCGATTTCTGTCTCGTTCTCCATCTCGAAAGTAGAGTCGTCGTGGAAGCGAAGGGCTGCTCCCGCGTTGATACTCCAAAACGTATTCAAATCGGAGGCATCGTCAATGATGACCGATCCGGCAACGGGGCCGCTGCTACCCCCCACAAAGATTCCGCCTGCATCTGTAATTTCGGCGATCGTTGTTGCGCTGAGGGATGCGAACGCGGCATCGTCATCATCAATCTCAATCAATCGACCGTACAAATTCGCAATATCGATTCCTTCTTCAGATGACTCAAACCCATTGGTAAAGGTGTCGCCACCATCTTGGGAGAAACCGAGTAGTTCTAGGGTATAGGTATCGTCATCGAGTTCAAAGGTTTGCGGGGTGAGTCCGCTACCCATAAAACGCAGTATGTCGGCATCTAAATCCGCATCATCGTGGACGTTGGGTGTATTGAGAATATCGAAGAGGAAAACAAAGGGGTCGGGATCGTCGTCGGTGCCTTCAAAATCGAGATCGATGCTGAAGGCAAACTCACCGTCAAATCCCGTACCGGATTCGATCGTACCGTTACGATAGAAAAGTTGACCGATCTTAAAGGCATCATCGTCCTGAGTGCCAAATAAGTCAGCACCATCGAATTGAATCAGGCTAGAGAAACTCTCGTCTGTACCAACACCCCATTCCAATCGGTTGTTCTCCCCGCCATTTTCATCAGAAATTTCGATAACTGAAGTCGAGCTAATGCCTGGTGGGGTAAAGAATTGTCCTGAAGAAACACCGACGATCGCATCATCATCATCATCGATGTCATCATCATCATCATCGATGTCATCATCATCGTCGATGTCATCATCATCATCGTCGATGTCGTCATCATCATCGTCGATGTCATCATCATCATCGATGTCGTCATCATCATCGATGTCGTCATCATCATCGTCGATGTCGTCATCATCATCGTCGATGTCATCATCATCGTCGATGTCGTCATCATCATCATCGATGTCGTCATCATCATCATCGATGTCATCCATGTCGTTCATGCCATCCATGCCATCCATGTCGTTCATGTCATCCATGCCATCCATGTCGTTCATCATAAAATCGTCATTCATAGTAAGCTCCTGAAAACTTAAATTTCCTTGCCACAAATATTGAAAAAAAAACGATTGCTTCTGTGCTTCTGCTACTGATTCATCTTTCTTGAGGTGGAACAACGATCGACTTTTTCTCACCCCATATCTGACATCAAATCGAGAAAAATAAAAAATTCAGAAAAAGAATTAAGATAATAAATCTTTGATAATTTGGTGCCCGTTCAATCTTATTTTTTTCATGAAGTCACCTCAAGAATTTATTGATTCGTCTTAACTCTCAAGCCAAAGCTTTTCTTGGCTTCATAAATTTAGTATTAAACTCACCCATGAATCTGATGTGAAATATGGGTGAGTGGAGATGAAACTTATGTGAGAGACTTCTAATTCTTACAAAGAAAAATTTCTTAATATAAGAATATTATCTTTTTACAAAAGTTATTTTATTGCTGGAATTCTCGGTTCTGGTTTTTGGTAAGTGCGTGGGATTCAGAATGCGTCCCGAACATTGGCTACGATCGCCCATGGGATGTTGTGATTTTCTTCATCAGACCTTGATTGAAAATAGTCGAGAGACGATCGTCTTCAAGAACTGTCGCAATTTCCGCACTCAAACAAGCGATCGATATCCCCAGAGAAACGATTATATTAAACCTAAGAATAACTTCTCAGGTCTAACCCCTCCGTGAACGACTCCCACTTCGATCGCGCCCGTAACAGCATCCGCACTGCCCTCGCCCGCCTTTCCCAAAATCAAAGTTACCGCCCCACCACTCGTAACCAGTCGGCGCGGGTAGCCCTGCAAACCCAGCGAGATATCCTCAAAGCCAACCTGAAAAAACTCGATGGCGGCGTCATTCGGATTGCAGCATTTGGATTGGTGAGTCGGGGTAAATCGGCGGTATTAAATGCCCTATTGGGTCAAAACCTGTTAGAAACCGGACCGATTAATGGGGTGACGAAGTGGCCGAGATCGGTGTTGTGGGCGCAAAGCGAAGATGAAAGCCTGCAAGTGGAACTCATCGATACCCCCGGTTTGGATGAGGTGGGTGGATTCGATCGCTCGCAAATGGCAAGGGATGTGGCCCGGCAAGCGGATCTGATTTTATTCGTCGTGGCGGGGGATATCACTCGGACGGAGTATCGGGCGCTGTCGGAGTTGTGGCAAACCCACAAACCGCTAATTTTGGTCTTCAACAAAATCGATTTGTATCCCGATCGCGATCGCGAAGCGATCTACGAACAGTTGCAACAACTCGGGCGCGACGTACCCCTCAAACCCGAGGAAATCGTCCGGGTTGCGGCCGCCCCGATGCCGATACAAGTGCGGCAGGAATGGCCCGACGGACGGGTTACCGAAGAGTGGGAAACCCCCTCTTCGGATGTGGCGGCCCTGCGGCAAACCCTGATTGAAATTTTGGGAACCGAAGGGCGATCGCTACTGGCATTGAATGCGTTAGTACAGGCGCGGAACGCCCAGGAAACCATCGCTCGTAAAAGCGTGGAGTTGCGCGATCGCGAGGCGGAAGAACTCATCTGGCAGTTCGCCCGGTATAAGGCGATCGCGGTGGGGGTGAATCCCGTGGCGGTATTGGATGTGTTGGGTGGGGCGATTTCGGATTTAGTGCTGATTCGATCGCTGGCACAGTTGTACGGATTGCCGATGACGAGTTACGAAGCGACTAAATTGTGGAAAACGATTCTTTTCAGTAGCGGTGGGTTGCTGTTGGGAGAATTGGGAACGAATGCGGTATTCGGTTTGGGAAAAGGAGTTTCCGGGGCAGCAATGGGACTACCGGGATTTGCCGGGGCAGCGATTGCCCAGGGGGCCGTTGCCGGATACGGGGCTTATGCCGTGGGGCAAGCTGCACAGGTGTATCTGGAACGGGGCTGTACCTGGGGAGAACTGGGGGCGGATACGATTATTCGCGACATTCTCGCACGAGTCGATCGAGATTCAATTCTCGATCGATTGCGTCAGGAATTGCGGTGAGTGTTTCGATCGGGATCGATAATTGTCTCCCCCCGCCCCCGATGCCCTCGAGGCTCCTCTGATGGTGAATTCTCGATCTCGAACGGAACTCGATCGCGTCAGGCTTGCGATCGGGAGTATTCAAATGTTGGGGAAGTCTTGTGGGTTTGGGCAGTGCGATCGAATGCTTTGAACAACCAAGGGGAACATGTTTGATGGGAGGCGATCGCTTGGGATTCTATTCCTGACACCCTACACCCCATCCTCACCGGAAACTATCCGATCCCGAACTGACGTTCGATACTACTCTTGCGCGAGTTCTGCGAGTTGGCGTTCTTTATCCAATCGCCGTTTTTTGGCATAAAGCTGAATAGTCGCGGCCATCACCACCACTAAACCAACGATCGTCCAAACTGTTGCATCGGTAGGTAAGCTATTTTTAAACACCGCCAGCATGACGATCGAAACCAGCATCAACGTCGGGGCTTCGTTCAAGGCTCGCAGTTGTTTGCTCCCCCATTTGCATTCGCCTGCTTCTAGCTGTTTCATCAGGCGACCGCAGTAAATGTGGTAGCCGATGAGCAAGGCGACAAACAGAAGTTTGACGTGCAGCCAACCCATTTTCAGCACCTCGGGTTCCGTACTCAGCAACCCGATCGCCATCACAACGGTGACCAGCATTCCCGGCGTGGTGATGATATTGTACAGGCGCTTCTCCATAATCTGGTACTGATTTTGGAGAATCGTCCGCGCGGGTTCCGGTTCGGCTTCGGCTTCGACGTGATAGATAAATAGGCGCACGAGGTAGAATAACCCGGCAAACCAAACCACCACGCCAATCAGGTGAAATGCTTTATACCAGTAATAGGGCATGAATCGTTCTCTCTTATGGGAAGTTTTTGATTTGACTTTTACTTAGAATACAGAAACCAGTGACTTTTATGAAGATTCTGTTACATAAAATTTACTTTTCAAGAATCGGGATGTTTTGATTGAACGCCCTCGAAACTTTAAAATATTCCTTAAACCGAATACAAAGTCTTTATATTCATTCTGATTTTGCAATAAATATCGAAGGATTTACTAATTCTAAAAAAGATAGATTCGATCGTCCGAGGTCACCTCGTTCTCCTCGATGAGTTTCTCGATATCGAGGGCGTGCAAAAGTCACCTCTGCACGATCTTGAATACGATTGAGCCTGGGGTATCGCCCACTTCGCCTTTTCCTGAAACTTGGGTTCGATCGCACTCGACCTTCATCTGGAGTGAATCGAAAAGAAGCCGCCCTCCTCACATCCGGATACCGACCTTCTGACCTCCACGTTTATCGACCTCTCCAGCTTTCCGAGCTGACGAGCGTTACGTCACCATCGCTGACGATCTCGGGCAAGCGTCATTCACGCGGATGCGATTAAATCGACAAGTTAATCGAAAAAAAATAGGCAATTTGGAAACATTTTAGGCGGATTTGAGCGTCAGGAAAGTGAAGAAACAAATAAGACAGATTCCTATACCAATCCAGGAGCGAAATCACGATGAAATCTACTCAGTTCGCCATTGCTGCGATGACGCTATTGACTCCTTTATTCTTTAGTGCAGGCAGCGTATTTGCCCAGACGGAAATTGAAAGTGTAGAACCCAGCGATGTCTGGATTGTTAGCGATTCGATCGAACTCAATCGCGCCAAAAATTACGCCCGTCAAGCTGCCGAACGGTTCAATGGCGGTTTAGAAAACTACCGGGCCGAACCGTCGATGCACGGCCCCTCTTCGGAAGCCCCGTTTGTCGTCAATGAAGATGGCAGTTGGACGTTTACCTTCATGGGCGGTCGTCCGGGTTCTGACGTGTTTTCAGTAGAAACGGCCGTCACCGTTTCTCCCGACGGTCAAGTCACCATCGATTACAACCAGCCTCTCTAAGGTCTAGAGCATCACGACAATGGATTGGGGTCGGGGAGGAGTCAATGGGTCAGTTGCGATGCTCTTCCTCCTCTTCCCTTGTCTCCCCACCTCCCCCTCTGGGCGTCTTCGCGTCTCCCATATCTGCCTTAGGCAATATCTCACACGAATCCTCTTACACTGCCATCGGATACGACCGAACCGACCAACTCCCACAGTTCGATCGCGAGCAAGGGGGGCAACGGGTGCCTGAGGCAAAAGATAGGCTTTTTCAACTCATACCGTTTCTCTATGAAGCTGCGCTAAATCGTTCCTTGCCCAGTCCGCTTTTGAGCGCAGATTCAGTTTGTTGTGCAGAAAATTATTCTTGATACCAACTGAGAATTTGACGATATGTAATGTCTTGCATTTGCCGATCTTCTAGACCATTTTATAGCAAGCCCGCGTGCTTAAAGATTTTACCCCCTCATAAATCTTGATTTCATCACAGACAATATTTTGCAAATCTTCATTGTTGTCTGCTTCAATCAAGGCGATTGTATCTGAAGCTCCCCAACACGCCCGCACTTGAACTGAGTAAGGTTGTGCCTTGAGAAAAGCAACGAAGTCATGCTCTTGAAGGGTGTGGTAATCCACATTAATCATCAAACAAGCGCGAACCGCCTTTGTAAATTTGACACCGGGTCGATCGGGGTAGCCGGGAATCACTTTGCACCGACGAGAATCAACAGCTTTTATATATCGCCTAGTCCGAATGTCGTTGATGACTGCTTGCATCTCAGCCGGACCATCCGATTCCAAGTAAGCCACAATACGATCGGGCCCGTATATGGGAGAAACCCAGACAACATTTGAAATAGTTGAGAGCGAGCCTGTTACTTTTCTAGCATCAAGATCGGTCTGAATAAACAGAAAAGTATTATCCTTCATAACAATCATCCTTAGTCAAAGGTTCTGCAAATAAATTATGAAGAGTTTATATTTTTATAGTATTAATAAACTCTTGAAAAAAACTATCGTTTAATCTTCCGTTACCTCGCCAAAGCTAGTCATTTTCTTTGTATTTGTTTTAGATTTTGATTGCTAAGAAAATATTGATGGCAAGGAGTACTCAGCGGTCAGTTTTGGGTCGTCAGAAAAAACCTTGTTGTGGCTAGCCTGGATTATTCACGAAGAGATGCGATCGATTCCGATCTCTCGTCAGCCTCAAAAAACAGATAATTTTTCGCACAAATTGCCAGCTTGCTTTTGAAGTAAAGCTTTGAGAGATAGTCGTCAAACCTCACGAATCATGCAGGCTACTGCAGCGTGCCAGAAATAACAAGCTCGTTCTCAAATGCGCTCAAAGCTATATACAGTCAGCATCTTTAATTTTTAATTTTGCGAACGAAACGTGGGCGTAGGGGGTGTCGGTTTGAGTCCCGTTCAACTTTTCAAGACGCATTTTTAATTCCGCTTTCGATTTGTCTTAAGGACTATGCACTTTGCTATACATATCGCGGACGATACAAAACGGACGACGAACAACCTTGCTTGGTGAAGATTCCTGCTTCTCCCCTAGTACTCTGCCAAGCTAACTTTGCCCAGTGTTAATATTCTCCGCATTCCCGTTTCACCGTGTCTGGTGCGTCAGTCTTCACCAGTCATTTTTGCCTTGGCGGAGTACTAGCGGACTGATGATGTGGCGTGAAATCAGAGATTCCTTGCGTCGCCGTCAAATCGAGAGCGAGGCTTCTGGCAGCCTCGCTCAGGGACTTGGTCTGTTATTTTCCCGCAGATCCCTAAGCTTTTAAAGTGTGCTCGAACAGTTGCCAGATTTGCTGCCATGCATCGGCAGCAGCGGTGGGATTATAGCTACCACGTCGATCGCACAAGAAGCCGTGGTCTGCCCCTTCGTAACGGAAAATTTGATGGGGGATATTTTGCTGTTTCAATTCGGCTTCGATCCGATCGACCTCTTCGAGGGTAATGAGGGGATCGGCCGTACCGAAGAAACCGTAGAGCGTTCCCCCAATTTGAGAGGTGCGATCGAGGGTTGCTCCTTCTTCTCCGGGGCAGAGAGTGGTAATGCCGGCCCCGTAACAGGAAGCGGTGGCGCGCACGTCCGCTAGGGTGGCTGCGAGATAGGCGACGTGTCCCCCGAAGCAAAACCCGATGGTGCCGATGGCATCGGTGGTGTTGGGAAGTGCCTTGAGATAGTCGATCGCAGCTTGGGTATCCCCGAGGAGTTCCGTGGCTTGGGTTTGGACTTTGTACGATCGACCCAGTGCCACATCGGCTTCGGTATAGCCGATCTCGAAACCGGGTGCCGTGCGTTGGTATAGTGCCGGAGCGATCGCCACGTAGCCTTGCCCGGCAATGCGATCGGTAATATCTCGAATATGGGCGTTTACGCCAAAGATTTCTTGAAACACAACAATGCCGGGAAACGGACCCTCGCCAACGGGTCGAGCGAGGTAAGCATCGATTTGTAAATCACCATTGACAAGTTTAACGCGCTCTGAATTAATTTCTAATACGGTCATTTTTCTGAAGAAGCAAGATTCTAACTGTTCTAGAATATCGGGAAATTCGTGGAAGTTAGATAAGTTTGTTTCGTTCTCGTTCGATGAATCACAGAAAAGGGGAAGGGAGACTCGCAAATCCCGATTTGTGAGATTGAAAGCGAATGCTTTATCTGATAGGTTCGCAATCTAAATTTTACGAAGTTCCACGAACCCATGGCATCGAAAAATTAAACGATCGATCGTTCTAAATCACGTCAGTTTTGCTACCGCGACCTCGCCGGGATGCCGACTCTGGGTGAGGTTCGGGCGGTCGGCAAGCCTCGCGACAGCAAAGGGGCAACACTGGCGAGATCTCCTGGCTCAGCATGAAAGTACTCCATCCCCATTCCCCCCGAGCCCTCGCCCCACCTTCTCCGGATACAACAATCCCGAACTAACGCTAATATCGCTGTATTCATCGGTCGCGCGCGCAGTCCGATCTCCCACCAGTATCTTTCTCCCCCAGCCTTCGAGTGTCCCCCTTGCTCGCCAGGCAAAAACCGTCAAATCCCTGCCAAAACCCAGCCATCTGCCCCAAAGCATTCGTATACTGAGTACAGGGTAAGCTTAAGTATATTGGGTATCTCCACCCCCTCACCCTCGAGGATTACATTGTTATGCAGTTTCACATCCAACCCGATAGTGATATTCCGGCCTCGAACCAACTATTCAACCAAATTCGGTTCGCGATCGCTTCGCGGCAATTTCCCCCCGGACATCGGCTACCCAGCACCCGCCAGCTTGCCATGCAAACGGGATTGCACCGCAATACCATCAGCAAAGTTTACCGACAGCTTGAAGAAACGGGATTAGTGGAAGCCCAAGCGGGATCGGGGATTTACGTTCGCGCTCAAGGTCACGAAGGTGGCACGCAGCTCAATTCCCCCACCCTAGAAAAGTATCCCCAGGCCTATAAAATCGTCCAGCAGAGCCTCGACGACCTCCTCAAGCAGGGTTGCTCCCTCAACCAAGCCAGAGAGCTGTTCCTGGCCGAAATTGACTGGCGTTTGCGGTGTAGCGCGCGGGTGCTGGTGACGGCTCCCACCCAAGATATCGGTGTGGGGGAGTTGATGGCGCGGGAGTTGGAGCAGGCGCTGTGCATCCCGGTACAATTGGTTCCCATGGAAGAGCTGGCTCGGACTCTCGATCGCGCCAATTCCGGCACCGTTGTCACCAGTCGCTATTTTATCGGCGATGCGGAAGAAATTGCCGCTCCCAAGTCCGTGCGGGTGATTCCCGTGGATATTTACGACTACGCCGGGGAAATCGAACTGATCAAAGGTTTACCGAAAGATAGTTGTGTGGGTCTGGTAAGCTTAAGTACTGGGTTGCTCAGAGCCTCCGAAGTCATTATCCATAGCTTGCGAGGAGATGACCTGTTGGTGGTCACCGCTCAAATGGGCGATGCTTACAAACTCAATGCCCTCGTGCGCAGTGCCCGGACGATTATTTGCGATCGCGCCAGTCAACCGAGTGTAAAAATGTCGATCAATGCAGCCCGAGACGATCTGATTCGTCCGCCTCAAATCGTCTGCATTGAAAACTACATCGGTGCAAAGTCAATTAATCTACTCAAACGAGAATTGGGACTCGATTAACGGTAACAAAATATACGAATATTGCCCAAATCCGAGTAAATTCAGCCATTTGGCGGATGACAGCCATCGCTAAAACCGGTATCACTAATTGTAGGTACTCTGAGGGTTAGACACCCGCAGAAAAGCCCTCATCAACAGGGATGATGAGGGCTTTTTTTATGGAACATTTTAGCCTACATGATTCATGAGGTTCGATGAAAATCGCCTCACCAATGCCCATTCCCCGTTTCCCGTTCCGGTGTTCCCCATGACTGAAAATCTGTAATGATACGAGCGCGAACTGCGATATGTTCAAGCCAAAGCTATCAAATCCTTGTCCTAAAAGGCTCCTCGATTTAACCGATAACACGTCCTAGCGATCGTTCCCGAAAGAAACCTGATACCAGTAACCGGCACTAAAGGCCGCGAGGACGATCGCCACGATCATCGCAATCGACCATTTTCGATCGATATTTCCAGCTGGCGTACTCCAGATTGGGGGCGTACTGGCCGGCTGTTCGGTCACCGTTTGGGAGAATAGAGATCGATCGATTTTCTCGGGAGTACTGTTCGATTTTGATGGCGAGCGCGAATCGAGGGTGGATGTGGAAGTATCCGTTGTGGCGCTCGAACCCTTCAATTCCTCAACGGAGGCGACTTGTCTGAGACGATCGACCGATTCGATGACCTTGCCAATTTCGGTTTGCAGTTGCTCGTTGCGATCGCTCAATTGCTGGTTGTGTTGGGTGAGTTGCTTGTTTTGAGCGTGCAAGGAATCGAGCATCGCTTGAGTGGCTTGCAGCTCCGCCGCTAGCTCCCGATACACCGATAGCGGTACGGATGGTGATTTTGCATTGTCTTGAGAGGGTAGCGCTTTCCCATCGGAATCGGAGTTGGACATAGATAGCTTTCCGTGATGAAGTAAATGCAAGAAAGGACGTTTCGATGCATTATTAGATTTCAGACACAGCAACATGGACTCACTTTTAACACCCAAGTCCCTCGATTGTTGCGGTTGCCGAGCCACCCAACCCACTCGCTTTAACCGAGGCTGTGCTTCTCCATTTCATTTGTGCTTGTAAATCAATGTAGCATCTGCTCGGCCGAGATTGGTGTCAATCTTGCCAGAACGGACCGGATTTCACTTTTGGTGGGCTCTCAAGCCTCGTCTGCTGCGACCCTGACTTCCTACTCCACCGTCACCGACTTCGCCAAATTTCTCGGCTGATCCACATCCAACCCGCGCCGCGCTGCAATGTGATAGGACAGCAACTGCAACGGAATGACCGACAGCATTGGCGAGAGCAACTCTTCCACCGTCGGCACCGGCAGCAAATCGTCGAAGGTTTCCTTCGCTTCCAGGTCGTCCATCGGCGTAACCCCAATCAACCGAGCATCCCGCGCTTTGGCTTCCTGGGCATTGGAGAGGACTTTATCGTAGACCATCCCCGGCATAGCAATGGCCACCACGGGAACTTTAGCATCCAACAGGGCGATCGGACCGTGTTTCATCTCTCCGGCGGGATACCCTTCCGCGTGAATGTAACTAATCTCCTTCAGTTTGAGCGCTCCTTCCAGAGCGATCGGGTAGTTAATCCCCCGGCCGAGGAAAATAAAATCCGTCGTCTCGCTAAACTCGTGGGCTAACTCCTCAATCCCCGCTTCCTGACTCGCCAAGACCTGCTCGATTTGCACTGGAATCTGACGCAACCCCTCCAAAATTTCCGCCAGCCGCTCGATCGAAAGGGTTTTGCGCCGATGGGCGATATCCAAAGCCAGGGCATAAAATGACATCAACTGGGCCACAAAGGTTTTTGTCGCCGCCACGCCAATTTCCACCCCGGCGTGGGTATCGATAATATGAGCCACCAACTGTCCCAAGGAGGATTCCGGGCGGTTGGTAATGCCGAGCAATCGCGGTTCGAAGCAAGGACCGCGATCGTCCTCGAGTTGGTTCGATTTGGCAAACCGACGCTGCTGTTCCATCGCCAAGGCGGCTAGGGTATCGGCCGTTTCCCCCGATTGCGTCACGCCGATGGTGAGGGTATTGGCGGTGATGGGGGAGGGAGAGTAGCGAAATTCGGAGGCGTACTGCACCATCGTCGGAATTTCGGCCAGTTGTTCGAGGAGGTACTTTCCCACCAAACTGGCGTGCCAACTGGTACCGCAGGCGAGGATTTGGATGCGATCGAGATTTTCGTAGAGGCTGGGGGGCACATCCAGCTTGATCGGAGACCCCTCGGGGCGATCGAGATTCCACTCGCTGTTGAGATAGTTGGCCAAACAGGTGCGCACTACCCCGGGCTGTTCGTAAATCTCCTTGAGCATGAAGTGGCGGAAGCCCTGCTTCTCCACCTGGATCGGACTCCAGTCAATGACTTGGGGGTGCTTGTTCAGGCGCTTGCCATCGAAGTTATAGACCTCTGCACCTAAAGGAGTCAGCCGTGCCATCTCCCCATTGTCCAAATGCAGGACGGCATTGGTATGGGGGACGATCGCTGGGGTATCCGAGGCACAGAAAAACTCTCCTTGCCCGAAACCGATCGCGAGGGGGGCCTGCTGGCGGGCGACAATCAGTTCGTCGGGATAATCGGCGCAAATGACGGCGATGGCAAACGCTCCTTCGAGGCGATGCACTGCTTGTCGGACGGCATCGAGCAGGGGGGAAAACGAATCCATCACCCCATGGTTGAGGATGTGGGTAATTAAGTGGGGAATAACTTCCGTATCCGTTTGCGATCGAAACTCGTATCCTTTCTCTTTGAGTTCCGATCGCAGTTCTCGGTAGTTTTCGATGATACCGTTCTGCACCACCGCAACCCGACCGACGCCATCGAGATGGGGGTGAGCGTTGCGTTCTTCGGGTTTGCCGTGGGTAGCCCATCGGGTGTGTCCGATGCCGATGCGATCGGGATTTTCCGCACCGTCGAGTTTCCGGCGCAGGTTGTGCAGCTTACCTTTTGCCCGCACGCACCGAACTTCTCCCGCTCCCACCGTCGCCACCCCTGCCGAATCGTAGCCGCGATATTCGAGCTTCTCAAGCCCATCGAGCAAAATGTCGCTGGCCGCTCTCATGCCGATATAACCCACAATTCCGCACATTCACGCCACCATCCCAGTTTTTATCATTGGATTTACCCTCAAGGACACCGAATCCCATTCCGGCAAGGTAACAAAACTTCTGGTTCGATGCAAGGCTGTTCTATTCGACATCTCCAGAAATAAAAACTCAAATCAATTTATATGCCGAATTCATATATTTTTTATCCCTTTTCCCCTTCCCCCTCCACCCTTGTCCTCGAGAAGTCTATTGCATCGTCACCGTGGAAACAATGCGAGGCAAGCGGACTTGAAAACAACTGCCTTCCCCCACTTTGGAGGTGACGGTAATTTTGCCGCCGTGGCGAGTGGCGATCGCCTGGGCGATGGCTAAGCCCAATCCCGTACCCTTTTCCCGACGCGAGCGAGCCTTATCCGCTCGCCAGAAGCGATCGAACACCAGAGGTAAATGGCGTTCGCTAATCCCGATACCGGTATCCTTGACGCTGGCGACGGCAAAGCGACCTTGTTTTTCCAGGGAAAGTACGACTTTACCCCCCTCTGGCGTGTATTTGAGGGCGTTATCGACCAAATTCGAAAATAACCGCATCAGTTGTGCCTTGTCCCCAGAGACAAACAGGACAAAGGGCAGTTCCCAGAGTAGGGTAATATCTTTGGCTTGGGCGGAGGGTTCCAAAAGTTCGAGGATGCTGCGCAGGAGGGGGTTGAGAGCGACCGCTCCCCACTCGCGCGGGGCGACGGGGACTTGGGTATCCGTTCGGGCCAGAAATAGCAAATCTTCCACCAGATGTTTCATTTGTTCGCTGGCACTGGAGATGGCGGCGAGTTTGCGGGTATCTTTGGGATGAATGCGTTCGGGATGAGAGCGAATCACATCGATCGAGGTTTTAATCGCCGTGAGGGGTCCGCGCAACTCGTGGGAGGCATCGGCGGTAAACTGCTGCAGTTGTTGGAAACTTTGCTCGATCGGGGCGAGTGCTTTCTGAGTCAGCCACACTCCGCCAATGCCGATGGAACCGAGGGCCATTAAACCCCCCATACCCAATCCCCACAGCAGTTGTATTTTCAGGGTTTTTAAGTCTTCCCCCGACTGGCTGGCGCGAATGTATCCCACCAAGTCGGGTTTGCCATTGTAGATGCTATCGGTATACACCGAAATCGTAAACGATCGCACCGATGCCCAACCGGATGCACCGATGGTTTGGGGACCCGGTTGCGGGGGCAGAACCAAATCGAGTTGTCCTTTGCGGGCCATGCGCTCCCCTTGGGCGTTAAACCACTCTAAACTTTGGCGATCGCGATTGAAAATATCCCGCCAGGGCACTTCATCGACGCGATCGAGATATTCGCTGCCTTGGGTTTCCACTTCTTCGAGGGAGGGTGCGGCTGCTTGAGCCAGGATTTGTAACTTCTCGTCGAGTTGTCGGTAAAAACTGCGAGTGAAGAAAATATAAGCCCCAACGGCAAACACCCCCAAAATAGCGGCCATTACCGTCAGGTAAGACAGCAGTAGATGCAACCGCAGACTGAAAAAATTAGAGCGGCGAAATTTCTTTAAGTCGGTAACCCAAGCCATGGACGGTTTCTATTAAATCAGTAGGAGCACCCACGGTTTTGAATTTAGAACGCAAGCACTTGATGTGAGTTTTCACGGCCGCTTCCGTGGGCAGTTCCTCAAAAGACCACAGCAATTCGAGAATGGCAGTGCGGCTGAAGACGCGACGACCGTTACGCATAAAGAGTTCGAGCAGGCGATATTCTTTCGGGGTCAGGGTCAGGGGGCGATCGCGATAGCACACTTCACAGGAGACGGTATCCAAGCGCAAATCCCCCCATTCCAGAGCCGGCGGCAGACTTTGCCCCCCCCGACGGAGTAACGCTCGAATGCGAGCTGACAAGACTTCGAGATCGAAGGGTTTGACGACATAATCATCTGCCCCAGCATCGAGTCCGGTAATTTTGTCGGGATTGGTATCTCTGGCGGTGAGCATGAGAATGGGTATGGTACACCCGTTCTGACGCAAGCGCCGACACAGGCTGATGCCATCGAGTTTCGGTAGCATCAAATCGAGCAACATCAAATCGTAACTAAAGGCCTGGGCTAATTCCAAACCCGTTTGACCGTCGTGGGCGACATCGACTAAATAGTTGAGATCGGTAAAATACTCCACCAGTGCTTCGGTTACCCATTCGTCATCTTCAACAACTAGCAATTTCATGACGTTTAAAATCTCTCAAACCCAATGAGTATCGATCTTACAGTGCGATCGTACGAGAAGCCGTGGAGTTTGTGAAACCGGCGCGATCGAACAGGCGATTGCGAGGGACACCGAACAAGTTACATCACAAACGTGAAGAATTCGGAAACTCGCTCTCCCTCGATGTCTATAGCTGTATTCAATGAGGTGAGGACCGCCCGACAACATGAGCGTCTCTTTCTTTATTTGTCTCCCCCCTCTCCCTTGTCTCCCTTGTCTCCCCCAGCTCACAAACAAAGTGTGTCAAACAGGATATTGAATATAGCGATACCAGTGGCTGTGGAGATCGAACCTCTCAGTTTGTACCTTAACCCTTTAATATGATGAGGAAGCGGTCGGGTCGATCGCCCATCGACTCTCAACTGAGTCTGTCACGTTCCCGAGCTGCAAGCGACTTCCAGATGTCTGGTATTTGACATTTGCCATCGAAAGATTCCTTGAACGCAAACATAAAAGATAAAAGCCAATTCCGATCGGGCAACGGGGCAGAGCGTATCGGGCACAATTGTCGCTCTTAGTTGTCAGTCAACCCGGAACTGCTATAGACTCAGCTTCTTCATACCTGTATGTTTCATGGCGCATAGCGGCATAAGGTTTCGAAGCTCGCGAATAGAATTTTGATACCGAAGCTATTTTTAGCGCTCTCAATTTAAAAACCTCTAATTTTTCCATTTTTTTAATTTAGCTAACTTTTTTAGGGATAGGATTTGTGACTTCTTTATGTATTGACCGAAATGCGAACATCTTGATAATCGACTACGTGGGTCATCCTTCTTCGACTCTACTCGTTCTTTTAAAAGAACGAGGCTATCGTCTATTTCAAGCACATCATAATTCCGCAGCAATTCAAGTTGTTAATTGCTATAATATCCAACTCATTATTCTCGAAATTAAAACGCCAAACTCTGAGACCTACAAGCTTTGCTCTCAACTTCGCTCTTCTGCAAACACCTGCCATATTCCGATTCTATTCATCAGTGAAGTAGACGATCCGAAAAATAAAGTTATTGCTTTTAATATGGGCGGGACAGATTTTATTGCTAAGCCCTTTCAACAGGCTGAAATTTTAGCTCGGGTCGAGAATCACATTGCAATCGCTCGCCAACATCAAAACTTACAGCAACAAACTCAAGAACTGATCGAGAAAAACGCACAACTGAAACGGGAAATGCAACAGCATCAAGAAACCCAAAGCGAATTAGAAAAGGTTCACCAAACTCTCGAATGCCTGGTTACCTTAGATGGGTTGACGGGTATTGCCAATCGCCGCCAGTTCGATTGTTATCTGACCCAAGAATTGCGCCGCTGTTCTCGAGAAGGACAACCGCTTTCTTTATTATTGTGCGATATCGATTATTTTAAAACCTACAATGATGCTTGCGGTCATCTGGCTGGCGATCGCTGTTTGCAATCGGTAGCCCAGGCTCTGAGTAACGCACTTAAGCGGGCAGGAGATTTAGCAGCTCGCTACGGTGGGGAGGAGTTCGCGATCGTGTTGCCCAATACCGATGCCGCCGGTGGGCTTCACATTGCCCGCACCATTCAACGTCGAATCGAAGAACTTAAAATCCCTCATCCGAGATCTAACGTGAGCGATCGAATCACAATTAGTTTGGGGGGCATCAGCTTGCTGCCAACCGCAGATATTCGATCGTCGATGGTGATTGCTCTTGCCGACAAGCAACTGTATCAAGCCAAACAGTACGGACGCAATGGCTATTGTCTCGATGTCGTGCGCTCGATGGAACCCCCCCTGGAACGGTTGTTCTAATTTCGTTTTAGATTTTGGATTTTATATAGCAGTCGCCACAAAGAGCGCGGACAACACCAGAATTATGATTATTCAACCGGATTTGATATAAGTGTAGTCCGGGAGAATGATAACCATGTGGCTTTAGCCCATGGATAAAAGACGACACGGGAGGTTTTAACCTCCTGTATCTCTTTCGATTTCACTTCGCACCCAACGCTCTATATACTCCCCTACACTTATCCCTTCGTCTTTCGCGGCCAGCTTTAACCAAATCCATGCCTGGTCTGTAAGCCAGATTCCGTGCTTTTTCTTGGGGTCGTCATATCGCCTTGGAGCGCCTCTAGTTTCTTCTTTCACGTCCGTATCTTTTTTGACAAAATTATTATGGTTTCCTATAATAAAAATAACGTGAAAATGTAACAAGTCGAACTCGTGATATACCACACTCGGCAAGTTAAATTTACCAGAGACGAAATGACACGTTCGGTTCTTCAGTTTCTTTGCGAGACTGCTAATCGATTCGAGAACACCGTCTTGTACTCAATTCGACGGAACTACTTTGAGAAGAATCAGGACTTTTACCTCGCCCCCGGTCGTGATGACCAACCCCGGATGTACCGGAAGTCTAAAGCGATAACAGGGGTTTCGTACCCGAAGTTGTGGAAGCAATTCAAGACCGATTCGGACTACTCGCTGTTGGGTGGTCAGCAAGCGCAGCAAGCAATTAAGTCTGTTGTTGAGCGGGTCAACTCGTATAACGGATTGCGAAAAGCTTATTTCAACGGAACAATCGAACGACACCCCAACCTTCCGGGTTATCGCACCTCTGGCGGTCTAGTGTACCGAGCTTCTAACGGTCAAATGGTGAATGCTGAGTGCAATGGTGCAGCCAACATCATCGCAAAAGTAAGCACACAGCTTGGGATTACCCTTGCCAAGGTGTCTAAGGGAGCATTGAACTTCCCAAAACGGTATAGCGCGTACAGTGACTTGACACGATTGTGCCGTGGTGTGGCAGACCGCATCACAAAGCGTGTGCGGAAGCCACTTAACCTAGAATCCCTGGTCTTTTCAGCCAGGGAGAGTTCAAGAGGTAACGTCAAATTGTGATTAAATCTTGGATGGTTATCGGGGCCGTTACGCTCCTGATGGGTTTCTTAAGCGGTCGGTTACTCTCCGCGCGAGATAATCGGTGGTTCTTTCGTTTGAGACGGCCTGATTGGCTGGTATTCGAGAGGGCTATTCCACTGATTTGGACGGTGATTTTTATCTGCGCGGCATGGTCTGCCTATTGGGTGTGGGAGGCTAACCCCGGTACGGGGAAAAGTTGGGCGCTGATGGGGTTCTATTTGTGGTTGGAAGGGGTGACACTGGCTTATACCGTTGTCATGTGTAAACTCAGAAGTCTGCGAGTCGGTGTCATCATCGGTAGTCTATGCGTGGTGTCGAGCGTTCTACTGGCATTGATGGTGCGATCGATTTCAATGGGAGCCTCGCTGCTACTGCTGCCCTACATTCTTTGGAGTCCCATCGGTACTTACGTGACTTGGGAGATGCTGCGCCTCAATCCTTTCGAACGATGAGGGTGGGGAGAATCAATGGACAATGGACAATGAACAATTTGTGAGTTGTTTTGTCTCGATCGCCCTGTCTTTCCACCCATCCATCATTCTGAAGCGGGTTCGCCAAAGTCGATGGCAATGGTCAGTTCTTCTTCATCAATTTTGGCACTGATGTGAGATTCGATCGCCCGTACGGTAAATTTGATGGCTTTTGGATCGATGCCAATATCTTCGGCCAGTTTGAGGTCTAAACCTGTTTGGGCTAAAAACTCGCTCACGGTCTTGCCATCGTAAACGACTAACTGACTATCGACAACTTGGTCGATCAGACTGCTAAAGTTTTCGATGGGGATACTCGAAACATTGAGATTGAGCTGGGTTTCTCCAGCTTGCAAGTCGATTTTGCCTTCGGTCAAATTAATAAAAATATCTTGATCGAGGGCGAGAGTGACTAGACCGATTACGGGATAATCAATTGACATCTCCGATTTGACTTTAATGCCATCGTCAATGAGGGAGTATTGAGTATTTCTGACCTTGAGGGGAAATTGCTCGTTGTCGTTGATGCGTTTTTCCGTTCGATCTAAGAGTTGGGGCAACTCCATTTTTTCATTCAAGCAAGTTTGGGTAAACTCGATTTCGAGAAGGCGATCGTCGTCTATTTTCGAATCGAGAAAACAGCCAGAAGACTCATCTTGAAATGCAATTTTTTCGAGAGAAAATGGAACTCGCGAGTCGATGACTGGGATAGCCGGACTCGTTCCCCAAGCACGGAGGGACACACCGGCGATCGAAAACACGATCGCCCCCAACAGGAGAAACCACTTAAACAATTTCATCGCCAATTTCCTCAAACACCTCTAATCTTCACTAATTTCGGGCAAGTTGCACCCCCTTCGGGAAAATTTTTTCGCCCGTTCGACTTTTGCGATTCTAAAAAGTGGGTCTGCGATCGTCTTAGCTGGCAATCGTACTGTACGATCGAAGCTTCGATCTCCGACACGATCTCAAGTTTAGACAAGCGATAAAATTGAGTCAATCTAAACGCTCCACATCCCTCGGTTACCAAAATTGGAGAGCAACTGATTGTGACAATCTCGATTATCACGATCGATCGAAAAAATCAAACTAATCGCAAAGCGTTTGAATGTCGGATTTTGACTGAATTGCCGCGCGACAAAAAGAAATAAAATTTTCAACACCATAACTTCGATAGCCAGGTGTTTTCTGTGCTATTTTAAATTTATTCTCAGCTAAAATCAGCAGTTTTTTGACAATATATTTTGATAAATATCTATCTTCAAAATAAGAAAAATAGTTAAACGCGCTAGGATGATTAGATACAATATTTAATCGAATTAGGTCATTGAATTCATCCATTTCTAAACCCCCTAAATAAGTGCGATCGAGAGATGGAGTCTGTGTAACAACATCCACCGCATAAAAATCTAACATTGAATGTCTATTTAACGATGAATTCAATCAAAGGTTGAAAGCGAACATTCAGACCCAGGCGATCGCACATCGAAGATTCGATCGAGATGACAGGATCTCGATCGACAATTGACGATCTTTCACTTAACGAGCATGGAGGGAGTTGAACCCCCGACACCCAGAACCGGAATCTGGTGCTCTATCCACTGAGCTACATGCCCTTACGGTACGATAGTATAACATCGATCGCCTCCGATTGCATAGTGTGGTGTTGCAGAGCTCAGAATTGTCGCGCCCTGGCAGTTCCCGAGACCTGCTTCGATAAAAAGGAGTTATTTAAAGATGATAAAAAACTACGATCGCCGCTCGATTTCGATCGCCCTTGCCGCCGCCTTTTCCCTGAGTTCGATCGCCCCGGCAATGGCTCAAAATCCCAAACCCATTCCTGCCCCCGAAGCCACGGAAGCCCCGGCCGCCCCGGCCGCCCCCGAAGCCACCACCCAACCCGATAGCTGTCGCCGGGTGAATATCAGCGATGACAGCTATCTCAACGTGCGTCTGACTCCGGGGGGCAAAGTCGTCGGGACTTTGTCCGATCTCGATTTAGTGACGATGGTGGAACGGAACGAACAAGGCTGGGTGCAGATTTCCTCGCCTTACAACGGTTACGTCTACGGCGACTATCTCACTCAATGCAACACCCCGATCGTCGAAACCGAACCCGAGGTAACCAGTAGCTGCCGCCAAGTTGCGGCGACGGACGGATTGGAAGTCTATCAAAGCCCGTCTTTGAACGCTGGATTCCTGGGTACCGTGGTGGACGGACAGCAAGTCACCATCGTCAATCGCGGCGACGATGGCTGGGTTCCCATTTCAGCCCCCGTCAACGGTTACGTTTTGGGTGTGGGTTTAATCCTCTGTCCCGAATAGCGATCGATTCGTTCCTCCATGCTGGGAACCGTTCTGCGCGATCGCTATGAAATCGTTCGTTTTCTGGGGCGGGGTGGGTTCGGCGAAACCTACCTCGCCCGCGATCGCGATTTGCCCGGACAGCCGGAATGCGTCGTCAAACGCTTGCAACCTCAGTCGGATTCCCCATCTGTATTGCAAACCGCGCGACGGCTGTTCGATACGGAAGCTCAAACCCTGTACCGTTTGGGCAGCCACGATCGCATCCCCCAACTCCTCGCCCACTTTGAAGTGGGGGGGGAATTTTATTTGGTGCAGCAGTTGATTCGCGGGGACGATCTGAAGCTGGAATTGCGACGGGGAAGGTTATGGGAAGAATCGGACGCGATCGCCTTTTTGCAAGAAATGCTGCGGATTTTAGCGTTCGTCCACCAGCAGGACATCGTTCATCGCGACATCAAACCCAGTAATATCATTCGCCGCGCATCGGATGGGGCGTTAGTTCTCATCGATTTTGGGGCTGTCAAAGAATTGGGCAAACAACTGGGTACTCACCTCGATCCGGAAAATTTGACCGTTGCCGTGGGGACTTCTGGGTACATGCCCGCAGAACAAGCCGCTGGCAAACCTCGATCGAATAGCGATTTGTACGCTTTGGGAATGGTCGCCATCCAAGGTATTACCGGCGTCTCTCCCCACCAACTGCCCGAGGATAACCGCACCGGGGAGGTTCTGTGGCGCGATCGCCTCCCGGAGGATGGTTTCTCGGCAGCGTTTCTCGATATTCTCACAAAGTTGGTATGTCGCGATGCACGCGATCGCTACTCTAGCGCAATAGATGTATTGGATGAGCTTGCGGGTTTGGGGGTTGATGCAAAGGTGGAGACGGAAGAAGCTGAAGTCGATCTCACCGGACTACCCCCCACGCAATTTCCATCGACACAAGGGCAACTGACTCAACCACAATCCACACAAATCGATCGCCCTATCTCCGCGTCTCCCCATCCCCCCCATTCCCGGAAGAGGGCGAAGCATTTGGAAGTTCCAGGCTGGGTTTCATTCATCATTAATCGCCCAAATGCTTTGCCCCTACGGTTGCCCCCATCTCCTTCAAGCTTTCAAACTCCGAATTCCGAATTCCGCTATCGGCAAATCTTACTGAACAAAGTGAGAAACTACTGGATTAAAGGGGTTCTCGAAACTTCCCTCCACGATCGCGCTGCCATCGAACTGGGGTTGGAAGAACGCAACGATTTGGTCGATCGCCCTTGGGGATTGGTTTGGCAAAGTGCCGATGCTGTTGCCCAGGCGCTACCGTCGGGGGTGCGAGTCAGCGATAAGTTTCGGGAAATGGGAGATGGGCGATCGCTGTTGATTCTCGGGGAACCGGGTTCGGGGAAAACCACCACCCTCCTGGAAGTGGCGCGGGATTTACTTGCGATGGCCGAAATTGATGCCGATCGACCCCTGCCGGTGATTTTTAATCTCTCCTCGTGGCAGGGAAAAATGGCGATCGCCCCTTGGTTGGTGGCCGAACTCAACCGGCAATATCAAGTATCGCGGGAAATCGGCCGTAACTGGGTGGAAGCGGGGAAATTGCTGCTGCTACTCGATGGGTTAGATGAAGTGCGCGCCAACTTGCGGGAGAACTGTATCGTTGCCCTGAATCGATTTAGCCAGTCCTACGGAACCACGGAAATTATCGTTTGCAGCCGCATTCGCGATTACCAAGTCCTCCAATCTCGCCTCACCCTACAAGCGGCGGTATGCTTGCAACCGCTAACCGTTCGCCAAATTCAGGCATATCTCGCCAATGCCGGTGCGGAACTGGCGGGGGTGCGCCGTTTGCTGCAACAGGAAGTCGCCCTTCAAGAACTGGCGAAATCTCCCCTGATTTTGAGTATTATGACGTTGGCTTACCGGGGTATGTCTCCCGATAGCTTGCCCAAAATTCCCACCCTCGAAGCCCAACGCCAGCATTTGTTCGATACCTATATTCGGCGCATGTTCGATCGCCGCAGCCCACACCGTCACCGCTACGGGAAGGAACGGGCGCTGCACTGGCTGATTTGGCTGGCGAAATCGATGTCGGCGCGATCGCAAACCATCTTTTTAATCGAACGGATGCAGCCGAGTTGGTTCGCCCGTTCCTGGCAAAAATGGGTGTATGGTTTCGCAGGAATCGCCCTATTTTTTCTCTGCGGATTTTCGGTGGGTTCTTTGGTGTTATCCCTGCGCCGATTAATCGTGATTTTGCCGTTTAGTGCGGTGATGTTTTGGCTGATTTTTGGGTTCGATCGCATCGAACCGGTGGAAACGTTAAAGTGGTCGTGGACAAAAGCGAGAAAATCCCTCACCCTCGGCATCGGCATCGGTACGTCTTCGTTATTCTTCTTGAAAATTATCTATGAAATTATCTTCCATCCCCTCCACTGGCAAATTCTAATTTCTTGGGCGAATTTTCCCAGTTATGCCCTGCTGCGGGGGGCAGTTTTTGGTTTGAGTATGGGGACGCTATTTGGTCTGACTCGGGGCATGACGGGACCGGCGATCGCCAAAGTGACGCGACCGAATCAAGGGATGTGGCAGTCGGGCAAAAATGCTCTTATTTTTGCGGGTATCGGGTTTACCGTCTTGAGTTTAGCGGCGATTCCCTTGCAATGGCGACCCTTTTTTTGGGGAACGTTTGGTGCTTGTTTCGGTATGGCAATTGGCGGCGGGGCAGCTTGTGCCAAACACCTAATTCTGCGATCGATTTTAGCCGCTAGCGGTTCGATACCCTGGAATTACGCCCGGTTTTTAGATTACGCCACCGATCGTATTTTTTTGCAGAAAGTCGGCGGCGGATATATTTTCATCCATCGTTTGTTGCTCGAACATTTTGCCGCAATGAACCCAACAACGAGCCAAAATACATCCTCTAACTCGGTAGATTTAAATTCACCCGATCGGATGAGGTAATTGCCGATTTACAGTGGCTATGGTGGGTATAGAAACAAGACAAGACGCACCTTAATACTTGTACGACGTCTCTGCCTCTCGACGGCAGAGATTTTTATTGGCCGCTCAAATCTCCCCCACCCCGTGCTGCACTAGAACTTAAACATTTTTAATTTTTAATTTTTAATTCCCCATAGCGGCACTACCCCAGCGCACTCACGAACTTCTCCAAGCGATCGACGCCCTTTTCGATCGAAGTCATATCCGTCGCATAAGACAGGCGAATGCAATCATCCGTACCAAACGCAATGCCCGGAATTGCCGCCACTTGATAGTCATCCAGGAGAGTATTGCAGAAATCCAAGGACTTCATGCCGGTACTGGCAATATTGACATAGAGATAGAACGCGCCGTTGGGTTTGGGGGCCCTCAATCCGGGAATGGCATTGACACGATCGAAGATGTAGTGGCGGCGCTTATCGAAGGCTTGACGCATCTGTTCGATGCAAGGGGGAGATTCGGGGGATTCGAGGGCGGCGATCGCACCGTATTGGGCGAAGGTACAGACGTTGGAGGTACTGTGACCCTGAACCGCAATCGTTGCTTTAACGACATCCACCGGTCCGGCAAGGTAACCCACTCGCCAACCCGTCATCGAATAGGCTTTGGCAAATCCCCCACTGATGAGGGTGCGATCGAATGCTTCGGGACTGGTTGCCCCGATACTCAGATGTTGCGCCCCATCGTAGAGCAGTTTTTCGTAAATCTCGTCCGAGACAACCCAAATATCCCGTTCGACAACGACTTCGGCGAGGGCGCGAATTTCCTCCGGTGCGTAAACGATTCCCGTGGGGTTGGAGGGGGAGTTGAGAATGAAGAGCTTGGTTTTGGGGGTAATCGCCCCTTGTAGCTGTTGCGGGGTCATTTTGTAGCTCGTAGCCGCCGTTGTCGGCACGATAACCGGCGTCCCTCCAGCCAGCACCACCATTTCCGGATAGCTCAGCCAATAGGGCGCGGGGATAATCACTTCATCCCCCGGTTCGATCGCCGCGAGCATCAGGTTAAACAGCGACTGTTTGCCCCCATTGGTGACGATAATATTTTCCGGTCCGTAGTCCAAACCGTTCTCGGCTGTGAGTTTGCGGGCGATCGCATTTCGCAGTGCCAGTTCCCCCGCAGCCGCGCCGTAGCGGGTTTTCCCCTCATCCAGGGCGTTTTGAGCGGCGGCGACGATATGGGCGGGGGTGGCGAAGTCCGGTTCTCCGGTACTAAAACTACACACGTCCAGGCCATCAGCTTTCATTGCTTTTGCCTTCGCGGCGATCGCCAATGTGAGGGAGGGCGAAACTTGACCCACTCGTGCTGCCAGCTTCATCATTTATGGTTGGGGATGAGTTTATTAGTGAAATTTTAGCTGACCGACCGACCCCCAACCAAGAGACTCGGCGATTTCCTTTTCTGCAAGGGTCAGAGTCTTCTCCCCCGGCCTCCGAAGTCTCCCTGCTCTCCACACTAATCAGGTACAATAATCTGAGAGCTTGGGGAATCCCGCCATGTCTAACGTCGAATTGACCCGCGAATCCGCACCGCCAAATCTCGAAGAGGAATGGATTCCCCCCCTGCCGCCAACGGATTTGATTTTTGATGACGGAGAACCCTTGGAAAGTAATCGCCATCGCATTGCTATGAACGTCCTGATTGAAGGGATTCATCAAGCCTATCGAGGACGGGATGATTACTTTAGCGCAGGGAATATGTTCGTGTATTACAGTAGCGAGCAGGTTCGCAATCGAGAGTTTAAAGGTCCTGATTTTTTTGTCACTTTAAATGTGGATGGAACTAAAGAACGTCAAGGTTGGGTGGTTTGGGAAGAAGCCGGACGCTATCCGGATGCGATCGTCGAGTTGATGTCACCTTCGACGGCAAAACAAGATACGGGAAAAAAGAAAGATTTATACGAACAAACCTTCAAAACTCGCGATTATTTTGTTTACGATCCCTTCGATCAACATTCGTTGCAAGGTTGGTATTTAAGTAGCAATTTATGCTATGAAGAAATCGTGCCGGACGATCGCGGTTGGTTGTGGTGCGAGAGTTTGGGGTTGTGGTTGGGAATTTGGCAGGGAACTCTGACGAAGGAAAAAGCCGATTGGCTGCGCTTTTTCGATCGCGATGGGAATATCATTTTGTTATCCCAGGAGTTAGCCGAGCAAGAACGGGAACGCGCTGAGCAAGAACGGGAACGCGCCGAACGGGCGGAGTCGGAATTAGCTCAATTACGCGATCGCCTCCAAGAAATGGGTATCGATCCCGATCGCCTATCGTAGGATGCGCGATTACGGCAACCATGGGATTTCCTGCCAGAGTGCAACAATCCGTCGCAGGAGCATTATCCGATTCAGATTCAACCCATCCCCCCCAATTTCAGCGATGAAAGCGACCCAAAATCAGCCGCCACAGAGTAATCGAAACGATAAACATCAGGAAAAACGGAAACGCAAAGACACCGGCAATAAAACACAAAACGAAGTGCCATTTCCCTCGCTGGGCGAATTTAGCGATATTCTTCTGCCATGTGGGAATTGCCCAAGCATCCAGAGGGAGTTCTAACTCCATAAAGATTTCTGTGGCAGCCTGAGATGCGGCAAATCCTTCTTGAATTCTGCCGCATTTGTGATAGAGCACAGCTAGAGATTGAAGAGACTGGGCTTCCCCTCTGCGGTAACCGATTTCGCGCTTAATTTCGAGGGATTGCTCGTAAAAGTTGAGCGCCTTTTGATATTGCCCCAATGAACGGTAGGCAATGCCGAGATTACCCAAGGAAATCCCTTCTCCATTTCGATCGCTGATTTCGCGCTTAATTTCGAGAGATTGCAGGTGAAAGTCGATCGCCCTTTCGTATTGCTCTAAAGATTGGTAGACAGTGCCGAGATTGCCCAAGGAATTGGCTTCTCCTCCTCGGTAACCGATTTCGCGGTCAATTTCTAGGGATTTCTGGAGAAAGTCGATCGCCCTCTGGTATTGTCCCAATGAATGGTAAGCATTTCCCAGATTCATCAAGGAGATCCCTTCCCCATTTCGGTAGCCAATTTGGCGTGCAATTTCATAGTGTTGCCGATGAAAGTCGAGCGCCCTTTCGTATTGCCCCAATAAATGGTAAGTATTACCGAAATTGCCCAAGGATGCCGCTTCCCCATTTCGAACGCCGATTTCGCGGTAAATTTTCAGGGATGGCTGGAGAAAGTCGATTGCTCTTTGGTACTCCCCTAAAAATTGGTATACAAGTCCCTGATTTCCTAAGGATGCAGCAATACCTTCTTGATTGTCGAGGGTGCGGAAAATTCTTTGTGCCTGTTGGTGGGCAGCAATGGCAGATGAATATTTCCCTAAATTCCAATACAAACACCCCAATCGCGTCCATCCCCAACCCAAGTTTTTCTCTTCCTCCGACGTTTGCGCTTCCCACTCCCGCGTCAGCTGTTCGTAGACGGTCACCAATTCCCGATAATAGCCCTGTCGTTCTAACACTTGAAGACGGGTATTTATCACAGCATATGCTGCCCCAAACTGCCCCAATTCGCAGAGGTGGTGGCACAATTCAAACTTGGCCTCGCAGCTTGCGAGCGTTCCATCCCAAGGGACGCTCGCCCCTTGGAAATACTCGATCGCCTTCTGATGAGCCACCTCCACCTGCCCCATCTCCCCCGCCTTTAACCCCAAATATCGCCGAATCAGGGGCAAAAACTCAAAAACCCAGTCTTCCCCCTGCCGCTGTTCCTGCCAAAAACTGCGCCGCGCCAACTCCCGCAAATCCGGCAACGTCACCTCCGCAACCATAGCCTGTGCAGCCACCACCGTCACCCCTCCCCGCAGGACACTCGATCGAACCAGTAGCAATTGCCACTCTTCCTTCAATCGATCGAAACTCGCATCCAACACTTTCCCCACCGTCGCCTCTGCATCCCCGCGATGGGCTGCGGCGATCTCCCGCAACAGCGTCACGTCATCCCGTTGCAACCGATAAATCTCGGCCGTTTCCCCGTCATCCTTCGCCTTCGCCACCAGCCAACTGGCAATCGATCGCCCGCACCTTTGTCATTGTTATTGTCAACGCGCAGAGTACATCCGGTGAGGGCGGATTTCGATCGTAAATCTCTGTCAGGGCAAAATTTTCCGCTAAACTCGCCCCGAAAAGTGCGACATCTACGCACAATCTCGACTCAATAACAATGTTTTTTGAGTAAAGATATATAAAAAAATATAAACCTCGAGTAAATTCGTGAAGTTTTAAAGAAGTGTTAACCCCGACTTAACCCCAGATCTATGTTTTTTTTATAAATTGACTAAGGTTCATTTGGGTAACACATTCGCTCGAAACGAGTCTGTAAAGTTCGATCTCATTTTATCTCGATAATTGGCAACATTAACAGTTGTCTAAATACAGTATTGAATCTTCGATTTATTTACCAAATCGAGCCAATCTCGTTTGCAAAAAACGATTGGGTATAACTTTGAGGCAAAAAAAACTAACGGCGTGCATCTCGGTTGGGGAAAATTTTGGGGCTTGTTCAACATCGCAGTTTATCGAACATAGAAAAACGCATCAACTATGAACATCCAGCTCACACCGATCGGACAATACGAAACGGGAATTTTTGACGAAGGGGCGGCAGAAATTTCCGCTTACGATTCGGAAAATAACCAACTTTTTGTTATTAACGGATTTAACAAAAATATTGAGGTTTTAGACCTTAGCGATCCTCAAAATCCCATTAGAGTTTCTGAAATTGATATTAGTGCTTTCGGGGATGGAATTAACAGCATCGCTATTAAAGATGGCATCCTCGCTGCCGCCATCGAACCGGAAGATTCCACTCAACCGGGTACTGTTGTCTTTTTCGATACCGCTGGCAACCCCCTCAACTCCGTCACGGTAGGGGTTGTACCGGATATGGTCACTTTTACTCCCGATGGCAGCAAAGTGCTGGTTGCCAACGAAGGGGAACCGGGAGACGATGTCGATCCCGAGGGTTCGGTGAGTATTATCGACATATCCGGAGGCGTGGGAAGTGCCACCGTCTCCACCGCTGATTTTACCGCTTTTAACGGCAAAGAAGAAGAACTGCGGGGTCGCGGCGTTCGCATTTTCCCCGATAAAACGGCAGCCGAAGATTTTGAACCGGAATACATCGCCGTTTCCCCCGACGGTACCGAGGCATTTATCACGCTACAGGAGAACAATGCCGTTGCCGTCCTCGACATCGAAGCGGGAGAAATTAGTGAAATTCAACCCCTCGGCGTCAAAGATTGGAGTCAAGGCTTACCCCAACTAACGCAGTATTCCTGGGATTTGAGTGGGGAAGTCCTCGGAACCACTCCGGCGGGACAGGAGATTCTCTTGGGGGGAATGTCCGGTCTGTTTTTCGAGAGTATCGGCGAAGATGGGACGCTGAATTTCATCGCCACCCCCGATCGCGGCCCCAATGGCGACCCCACCGATGTGGATGGCGACGGCATCAACGAACGGCCTTTCCCCTTACCGGACTACCAACCCCAACTGATTCGCTTCAGTCTCGATCGCCGTTCCGGGGACATCGAGATTACCGAAAAGATTCTCCTCACCCGCGAAGATGGAACGCCGCTGACAGGATTGCCCAACCTGCAAGCGGGGGAACCGGGAACGGCCTACACCGATGAAGAACCGGTGGATTTGTTCGGCAATCCCCTGGCCAACGATGCCTTCGGGGCAGATATGGAGTCGATCGTCGTCGCCCCCGACGGGACGTTCTGGATGTCCGACGAGTATCGCCCCGCCATCTACCACTTCGACGCAACTGGGGTTTTAATCGATCGCTTCATTCCCCAGGGAACTGCCGATGCCGCCGGGGAAGCCGCCGGAAGCTTCGGAACGGAAACCCTGCCCCCCGTCTACGCCCAGCGTCGCGGCAACCGGGGATTTGAAGGCATGGCCCTCGATACCGACAGCGGGAATCTATTCGCCTGGATTCAAAGCCCGATCGATAATCCCGACGTCTCCAACGCCGAAGCCTCTGCCGCCGGGGAACGAAGCGACTTCAACTCCCGCAATTCCCAAGTGTTGCGAATCCTCGAAGTTGACCCCGCCACCGGCAACCCCAGGGGAGAATACGTCTACTTCCTCGAAGGGTCTAGCGGCGTCGATAAAATTGGCGATGCGGTATACCAGGGAGATGGAAAATTCCTCGTCATCGAACGGGATTCGGGGACGGATGCCGACTCGAAAAAATTCATCTTCGAGGTGGATTTAACTGCGGCGACGAATATCCTGGGAACCCCTCTTTCTGAGGCAACAGATGAAAACGCCCTCGAACAAATGACCGCCGACGACTTGGCGGCGATGGGGGTTCAACCCGTTACCAAAACCAAAGTCCTCAACCTACCCTCCGTGGGATATCAAGCAGGAGATAAGCCGGAAGGATTAGCCCTGCTACCGGATGGTTCTTTGGCCGTGATTAACGATAACGACTTCGGCTTGCTGGATGAGGATATTCCCATCGACGGTTCCGTTCCCTTCAACCCCGACCCCACCCAAACGGTATTGGGGATTATCGAGTTTAACCGTTCCAACCAATTCGATGCCAGCAACGAAGATGGCGAGATTAACTTGCAAAACCATCCCGTGTTGGGATTGTACCAACCGGATGCGATCGCCGCGTTTGAAGCTGATGGCGAAACCTTCTACATCACCGCCAACGAAGGAGATGCCCGCGACGAAGACGAACGGGTTGCTGAATTGACCCTGGATGAGACGGCATTTCCCGATGCCGCCGAGTTGCAACTCGAAGAAAATCTGGGTCGATTGAACGTTTCCACCATCGACGGCGACATTGATGGCGATGGGGATTACGATCGATTATTTACCTACGGCGGTCGTTCCTTCTCCATTTGGGATAGTCGCGGCAATCTCGTCTTCGACAGTGGCGATGCGATCGCCCAAATTACCGCCGAACTCACCCCCGACCTGTTTAACGCCAACGATGGCGACCCCGAAGAGTTCGATAATCGTTCCGACGACAAAGGGGCAGAACCCGAAGGCGTCACCGTTGGCGTGGTCGATGGCAAAACCCTCGCCTTCATAGGTTTAGAACGGGCTGGCGGCGGCGTTCTCGTCTACGATGTCAGCAATCCCAGAGACCCGGAATTCCTTCAATACGCCCGATTCGAGGGAGATATCGCCCCGGAAGGATTAACCTTTATCTCCGCCGAAGATAGTCCCGAAGGTACGCCTCTGCTTGCTGTTACCAACGAAGTTAGCGGAACCGCTACCATTTACGAAATTGAAACCCCAGAGACCTTCACCCTCCAACTCCTCCACGCGGCAGACCAGGAAGGTGGCATCCCCGCATTAGATGATGCACCCCGATTTAGTGCCGTTCTCAACGCCCTGAAAAACGAAGATGCCGACGGCGACGGCAACCGCGACTATCGCAATACCCTGGTACTTTCCTCTGGCGATGCCTACATTCCCGGTCCGTTCTTTTCTGCCGGGGATGCGACCTTCGGCGGTTCGGGACGGGGAGATATCCTCATCCAAAACGAGTTAGGCTTTCAAGCCATTGCCCTGGGGAACCACGAATTCGATCGGGGAACGGGATTAGTCGCCGACCTGCTGCCACCAGATGCAGAAACGGGATATCCCGGTGCAGATTTCCCCTACCTAAGTGCCAATCTCGACGTTACCCTCGACGAAGACCTCGCCCCCTTAGCGACAGCCGACGAACAAGAAGCCAGCGATATTCCCGGTCAAATTGCCGGTAACACCGTCATTACCGTCAGCGGTGAAGAAATTGGCATTGTCGGGGCAACTACCCCCACCCTGGCGAGTATCTCCTCCCCCGGTGACGTGGGAATCAGCCCGATCGAATTTGACTCTACCGACCCCGACGATATTGCCGACCTCGCCCTGGAAATTCAAACTTCCGTCGATTCCCTCCTGACGGCGAATCCGGATATGAATAAGGTGATATTGCTGGCCCACATGCAGCAAATCGCTATTGAGGAACAACTGGCGGAGTTACTCTCCGATGTGGATATCATCGTCGCTGGTGGCGGCAACAACCTGCTGGCCGACGAAACCGATCGCCTGCGGGCCGGTGATACCGCCGATGGCCCCTACCCGATCCTCAAAACTGCTGCCGATGGCAACCTCGTCGCAGTGGTCAATACCGACGGTAACTATAAATATGTCGGTCGCTTGGTGGTAGACTTCGATGCCGACGGCGTCATTATCCCCGAAAGTATCGATGCCGACGTCAGCGGGGCTTATGCCACCGACGATGAAGGGGTTGCCGCTGTCGGGGGAACGCCAGACCCGGATGTGGTAGAAATTACCGATGCCTTGGAAGATGCGATCGCCACTCAGGAAGGCAATACCTTCGGTAACACCGAGGTCTTCCTCAACGGAACCCGAGGCGATGTCCGGACTCAGGAAACCAACCTGGGCAACCTCACCGCCGATGCCAACCTGGCTGCGGCCAAACAGGTGGATTCGGATGTGGTGATTTCCATCAAAAATGGGGGTGGTATCCGCGACGACATCGGCGAGATTATCGTCCCGGCCGGTGCAACCAGTCCCGACGATTTCCTCCGAGTTCCCCCCCAAGCCAACGACCTGGCTGGGAAGGAAGAAGGGGATATTTCCCAACTCGACATCAGCAACACCCTCCGATTCAACAACGGCTTAACACTGCTGACGGTGACGGCATCGGAACTGGTGGAAATTCTCGAACACGGCGTTGCCGAAACGGAAGAGGGGGCGACGCCAGGACGGTTCCCCCAAGTTTCGGGAGTTGCCTTCAGCTTCGACGACGACTTACCCGCAGGCGATCGCATTCAATCCCTGGCGATTCAAGATGAAAACGGGGATATCCTCGATGTGGTGGTGGAAAATGGCGAACTTGCCGGAGATGGCGATCGCACTTTCCGACTGGTGACGCTAGGTTTCCTTGCCAACGGCGGCGACGATTTTCCCTTCCCCGATCGCGATCGCGTCGATTTAGTCACCGAAGACGAAGACAATCCCACCCCCGATACCCGAACTGGGGTTGCCACCTTCGCCGCCGACGGTTCGGAACAGGATGCCCTGGCAGAGTACCTCGCCACCACCTTCCCGACGGAAACGCCCTTCAATACCGAAGATGTTGCCCCGGAATTCGACGAACGGATTCAAAATTTGGACTTCCGCCAGGATAGCGTTCTCGCCTCTGTCATCCCTCCGGAACTCGATAGTGGCGACAGCGACAATCCAGAGGATACGGTCTCCGGCGGCGACAGCGACGATATAAACGACAATCTAGAGGATGCAATCTCCGGCGGCGACGGCGACGATGTCCTGACTGGCGAACGCAGCGATGACGTCCTCATCGGTGGTGCAGGCAACGATCGACTCTTGGGAGAAGGCGGTAACGACTTCCTTCAAGGCAACGATGGCGACGATCTCCTCATCGGTTGGAAAGGAAACGATCTCCTGAGTGGTGGCGAGGGAGGAGATATCTTCGTCTTAGCCCCCACCCACGACGCCGATACGATCGTGGATTTTGATGTGTCTGAAGATGCGATCGGAATTCGCAGCCTCCAGTTGTTTGAGGTGAGCGTCGAGCAAATCGATGGTAATACGATCGTCTCCTTGGGCGGCGTTACCCTGGCGACGTTAGTTGGGGTCGAGGATGATTTGAGCAGCGACAATTTCGTGATGCTCTAACCCTCGATTCGCAATCGTTGGAATACTCGTTTTGGATCGACTCGAATTCTAATGCGATCGTCGCCGAGAAATGGGTAAACACTCAATTCTTTTGCGGCAGTCATGAGAATTCGAGTTGTCACCAAAACGTGGGTCACCTAGATGTAGGGTGGGCAGTTTTCCCGCTGTAATTGAACTTTTACATCGATCCTCCCACTCCCCACCTTAACCTGATTACAGCGGTTTTCAAAAACATTGACCCCCTCGAATAAATTTGTAGGGTGGGCAGTTTTCCTCACCGGGGTTGTATTGTGAATTTGCCATTGAACTGCCCACCAACCCCAAGAGCGGTTCAACCTTAATGAAAACCGCTATAATAGTGCGATATCTGCCACACTGCATCGAGCTGGAAATAAGGTGGGCAGTCATTATTATCTCTGATTTAAGCGGACTTCATACTGAAACTGCCCACCCTACTGTGTTCCAACTCCTAACTTGAGTGAAGTGATACGCTGTATCGATCGGACCAAGTGGAAAGTTATTACTATTGGAAATTTAACCAGAAGTTGACCTAAAAGCTGACAAAATATCTACTGGTTTTTAAATAATTTTTTAATTTTTATATTTCAAAAATACAATCATCAATTTAATCGAGAAATTCAAGAATAAAATTTGCAATTTTTTCGGGTATTTGATTGTTCATCCAAAGTGTTCCCTCTTTTATTTTAATCTCTTGGCTCTGGGGAATGGCTTGCAAAACCAAATGTTGATTTTCTCCTTTTGCTAACCCGAGTTCTTGTAATTGTTCTAAACCCTTTTCTCCAGACAAAATCAGAGTCTGACACTCAATCGAACGAAATCTTTCCTCCACAGAATGTAAATAGTTGGCAACAGCAATTCCCGGATAGAGTGGAGAACCCACACACTTCAAATCATCAAGGATACAACGATTATTTAACTCACTTCCACCCACAGCCTTATAACGTGCGAACCATCTTGAGGTTAAGTGAGAGCCATCCTCTTTAAGATTAAACCCCATCGCATTTTTATTGAAAATCTTTCGAATCTCTTCAATATCGAATCTAAAAACATTACCGAGAATTAGTTTTTCAACTCGCTCTGGGTAAGCGGCAGCGACTTCTGCGGCGATATAACCACCGGTGAGACTCCCGAAAAGACTACTTTTTTGGATGCCTAAACGATCCCACAGTTCAATAACCGTATTGGCATAATCCGCAACGGAATAGGTTCTGGGAGGTTTATCGGAATCACCTAATCCCATTAAATCCATCGCAACGACTTGTCGCTGTCGCATCAAAATTGGCATGATTTCTCGGAATTCATCACTGCTACGAGGTGTCATATGTAGTAACAGCAGACTTGGACCGTGACCGCCAATTCGATAAAGAATCTGACCATCTTCCGTATCTAAAAATGCTCTTTTAATACTTTGACTCATTGTCAGTATTTATAGCGTTTCGTCATCCGTTTATTGACACTAATCGAAGAAATAGGTATTTTCCATTCCCCATGACGGAAAATATGTAACGTAAAGAGCGCGAACTGCTATAACTCTGAGATATCGCGAAATGCAATCGATTATCGAACCTTCAAGGTTTATGTTCGTTCAAATTGCGATCGCCCACGCAACAGCCAGAAACTTCCCCCAAGAATGCCTAGGGTAGGCAGTTATTCCATCTGAAATTAAAGCTAACTTCGATCTGAAACGACCCACCCTACTACTCCTACAGCTCCAAATTATCGGAATTCTGAACTCCGAATTCCGAATTCCGAATTCTGAATTCTAAAGTCTCACTCCCATTCGATGGTTCCAGGCGGCTTAGAGGTAATGTCGTACACCACCCGATTCACCCCATCCACCTCATTGACGATCCGGTTGGAAATCAGTTCGAGCAAATCGTAGGGAACCCGAGACCAATCGGCCGTCATCCCATCTTCGCTGGAAATGAACCGCAGAACGATCGGATAGGCATAAGTACGACGATCGCCCATCACACCCACACTGCGCACCGGAAGCAACACCGCAAAAGCCTGCCAGAAATCGTGGTAGATATCGTGGCGGTTGATTTCCTGACGCACGATTAAATCCGCATCTCGGAGAATATTCAACCGTTCTGCCGTGACTTCCCCCACGATCCGAATCGCCAATCCAGGACCGGGGAAGGGATGGCGGCGAACGATTTCTTCGGGTAAGCCGATGGCGCGACCGACTTTGCGCACTTCATCTTTGAAGAGTTTGCGCAGGGGTTCGACCAGTTTGAACCGCAGGTCTTTGGGCAATCCGCCAACGTTGTGGTGACTCTTGATTTTCACCGCTACCCGTTCGCCGGTTTTGGGATCGACGTTGGTATCGGCCGATTCGATTACGTCGGGATAGAGGGTTCCTTGGGCCAGATAGTCGAAAGGTCCGAGGCGCTTGGATTCTTCCTCGAACACCCGAATAAACTCGTGACCGATGCGGCGGCGTTTTTCCTCGGGGTCGGTGATGCCATCGAGTTGTTTCAGGAAGCGCTCGCGGGCATTGATGTATTCGACGTTAATATGGAACTTCTCGGAAAACAGCTTCACCAATCGTTCCGGTTCGTACTTGCGCATGAACCCCTGATCGATGAACATACAGGTGACCCGATCGCCGATCGCCCGGTGAAGCAAAAACGCCAGCGTCGAAGAATCGACTCCTCCCGACAGTGCCAGCAGCACTCGTTTTTCCCCGACTTTCGCCCGAATTTCCCGGATGGATTCCTCCACAAACGCTTCCGTCGTCCAGGTGGGGTCGCAATCGCAAACGTGGTAGACGAAGTTGCGAATCATCGCCAATCCACCAATGGAATGCACCACCTCCGGATGGAACTGGACGCCGTAGAGTTGGCGATCGTGGTCGGCGATCGCGGCGTTGGGGGTATTATCGGTATGGGCGAGAATCTCGAAGCCGTCAGGGAGTTGCATCACCGAATCCCCGTGGCTCATCCACATGGTGGTGTCGTCTTCGACATTGGTGAGTAAATCCGTGGGATCGTCGATGTGCAGTGCGGCTTTACCGTACTCCCCGCGTTCGGCCCGTTCTACCGTGCCGCCCAGTTGCTGCACCATCAGTTGCATTCCGTAGCAAACCCCCAGAATCGGAATTCCCAGTTCCCAAATTTCCGGATCGCAATGGGGCGCGCCCTTATCGTACACGGAGTTGGGTCCGCCCGAGAGAATAATCCCTTTGGGTTCGAGTTGGCGCAGTTGTTCGGCAGTGGTGCGATAGGACAGGACTTCCGAGTAGACTTGGGTTTCGCGAATTCGACGGGCGATCAGTTCCGAATATTGGGAACCAAAGTCCAAAATAACAATCAGTTGGCGGTGAGTTTGAAGGGTCGGTTCGAGGGGGTTGGAGGGAGTATCGGGGAGGGTTTGGGGAGTATGAGTTCGTGCTGTCATGAGATGTGTAGATTTTGGGTTTAGATGTTACGAGAACCTTGGGGCCCGAATCGAGTTATATCCCTCCCGCGTCTGGCCAGATAACGTCTGAAACAGAATCTGGAGCGATCCCTCACCCACTGGGAGATTGAAGAGACTGACACCGATCCATCTGTGGAGACGATCGTGGATTGTAGCAAGACAGGCAACGTTCTGGATCGAACCATTCGCCAGTGGGAACGATAACCTCAAGGTACGTCCGGGAAACTACAGACGAGGCTGTTTAAAGTATCAGTTTAGAGCGATTTGGACTTAAGAACAAATACGATCGAAAATTGCCGATCCCGTCTCGCTTTTAACGAGAATTTGACGCTGGCGATCGAATAAAATCGAACCCACTTCTACCTGAGTATTGCTGTGTTTTTGAATATAAGTTCGCGCGCGTCGATCGATAGTAGCTGCAACTTGGTCGTACACCCTCTCTACCCAATTTCCGTTTGTCTTTGCATCTAGCGCTCGCAAATGCTCTAATGCCTCTTGGGTCGTCGCACTGGCAAAAACTTCCTCCACAACGTCTGCAGGGACTCCAAGACTCGCGCAATGGGCAGTTAGAATTTCCGCGCGACCGTCTGCTAGGTGATGGTGCGTGTGAAAAATCCCACCGGCTAGCTTGATGGCTTTACCGTGATAGCCAAATAATAAGATAGATTGGAGATTTTGTAACCCAGCTTCGACGAAAAGCGGACCGATCCAGTTGGCCACTTTAATTAGTCGGTGAGTTGAAATACCCATTTCAACCGCTAAATCCAGACCATTTTCTCCTATGCAGAATACGAGTTCGTCAAAGGTACGAGATTTGGCTTGCAGTTCCTGTCGGTAAATTTCCAATTGTCCCGGCGCGCTGAGGGGTTGGGAAATGCCGGTGGTTCCCAGTAGCGAGAGTCCTTCCACGATGCCAAAGGCGGAATTAGAGGTGCGTTCGGCCAGCGATCGCCCTTCGGGTAAAATGATGGTGACGCGGATGTGCTGCCCCGATCGCAGATTTCGTTCCAAGTTCGATCGCAGCAATTGACGCGCGTAGGCATAAACCGCGGCTTCCCCAGTGCGGGCGTTGCGTCCCAATCCCTCTCCCCCCAAAATTTCGATCGATTCTCCTGGGTTTTCCGCATCGGTGTCGGCATCGATTTCCACCAGCGCCCAAATCGGCGTATCCCGCGTTAAATCCAGGTTCTCCCCCGGATCGCTGCGAGTCACCGCCAGGGCCATTCTCGGCTTGAGGATTGCCACCTGTTCGATGGGAATCTCTGCGGTTTGAGGCGGTTCGAGTAAATCGATCGCAACACTCAGTGGAGTTCCCTTATCTTGCTGCGTTTCATTTGGCTGGAGGTGGCGCAATGCGGCGACGGCGGCGGCACAGGCAAAAACGGGGAGGGTGTAACCGGGACGGGGAGATTGGGATGACACAGCAGATGGGGTGATGCGGCGGGAGCGGTGACGCGGTGATGGGGAGAGTGGTCTTGAGCGTTTGTTTTTGATTCCTCAACGAAGGAGGATGCTTTGACAATTTTGCATTGTACTGTGAAATGCGATCGCATTTGAAATCGGCAATCTCTATTGGCTTTACCGAATACTTAAAATCACCGCAACCGTACAATTGCTGAATTAAAAATCCGGGCTTGCACTGATGCCAGAGGCGATCGAATCAAGCTTAAATAAGAGTATGAGGTTAAGCGGAATTGGCGCGCGACTCGGTATACGGTTTCTCGTGTTGGTTGAGTGTTTTGTGTGATTCGATGTCATGTTAAGCACCAATTCTGCCCTCATTATCATCCTCCTTCTATTCTGCCCAAAACACCCGCCAGGGTGCTTTTTTTTGTTTTTATTTAATACAATCGTAAATATTTATAGTATTTATTGTCGGTATTGTTAGACATTTTAAGTAATGGGAAGTCGGGAATAAAAAAAATATTCAATCATGGAAATAAACCAGAGTGAAGTGCTATAAATATAGAAAATGTCTTGGCGGTTCGGGAACAATTGAACAATTATTAATTCACCGAAGGGCTTTGGCAAAAGTATTTTGGTGACGATAGGATTATCCGTACCCTTACTAAATGTAGTGAGATAAAAAGATATTTTTATACAATTTTATTTATAGTCATTATCGGAGTTGTGAGGTTGACCTAAATTCTATTTTCTATTCCCCGTTCCTCATTCCCTGTTCCCCATTCCCCACCCAACTTATAAATTCCCTCTCAAAGCTTGTTCCCGTTCGATCGATTCAAACAACGCTTTGAAATTCCCTTCCCCAAACCCCTGGGAACCGTGGCGTTCGATGACTTCAAAAAACAGCGTCGGTCGATCGACGATCGGTTGGGTAAAAATTTGGAATAAGTATCCCTCTCGATCGCGATCGACTAAAATCCCCAACTCAGCCAGCTTCTCGATGGGAACATCCAGGCTTCCCACCCGCGACTCCAAATCCTGGTAATACGATCGAGGAACACTCAAGAATTCAATTCCCGAGGCTTGGAGTTGAGAAACCGTTTCGATGATGTTATGGGTGGCAAAAGCAACGTGTTGCACGCCGGGGCCGCCGTTGTAGGTGAGATACTCTTCAATTTGCGATCGGCGTTTGCCCGGTGCGGGTTCGTTCACTGGCAGCTTAATTCGACCCGTACCATCGACCATCACTTTCGACATCAGTGCCGAGTATGCCGTCGAGACGATTCGATCGTCAAAATGCGCTAACAGCTCGAATCCCAGGGTTTCGGCGAAAAACTGCATCCAGCGATCCATCGTGCCGCGTTCGACATTCCCTACGATATGGTCGATCGCGTGCAATCCCATACCGGGATGGGGAGGAAGATGAGGTGAAGAATGGGTTGCCTCGAAACCGGGGGCAAACATGCCGGTATAATCGCGGCGATCGATAAATTTGATTTGGGTATCGCCGTAAATGCGGATGGCGGCGTAACGAAGGATACCCCCCGCGTCCTCTTCTTCCGTCGGTGGAATCGCCCCCACAGCGCCTCTGGCGGTGGTTTCTCGGTAGGCGCGTACCACGTCGGGAACTCTCAAGGCGATGGTGGCGATCGCATCTCCGTGTTGGAGGACGCTGCGGGAAATGGGATGTTCCGGACTCAAGGCGGTACTCAACACCAGACGAATTTTCCCTTGTTCCATGACGTAGGAAGCGACTTTGCGATCGCCGGTTTTCAGCCCTCGGTAGGCGGTCTGGGTAAAGCCCAATCCCTTAGCGTAAAAGAGTGCAGCTTGTCTGGCATTGCCGACGTACAATTCCAGATGGTCGAATCCTTGGATGGGGCAAAAGTCACCCATGAAGCGTCCTCATTGTTGGCAAACCTCGGTGAGTGGGTTGGCAAACCGTTAGGTATCCTGTCAGAACCCTCTGCGATACTCCGCCTCGCGCACTTGTGCTGACCGTAAGCAATCTTGAATTGTGCCGTCCGACAAGTGAGCGTCGCGTGGTAATAGCCGGTCACGTATAATAGTTACAGCAGGTAAAACCAAACTAAGTGCTAACTGCCGCCTGTTAACTCAAGCAAATTAAAAGGAAAGAACCGGTGCGGAGGGGCATCCCGTATCGTTACTAAAGCTTACCGAGTATCCGAACCGTTGGGTGGAGTTGGTAAGAAGCCAGAACTCTAGCAAAGCTAAGCATCTGGAGTATGTCACGTATCCTAGCAAATCTATCCCCAAAAAAACGAACAGACATCTATCTTTGGGTAAATTGACGGTTATGGATAGTTAAGTTCCCCAACTCATACCGCGATATAATTCTTCGATCGCCACTTCGAGTTCGATGCTGGAAAATACAATGCGATCGCCTTTCTCATAAATTTCGGTTTCCCAACGCTCTCCACCCTCATCACGCACCCGACGACGACACTCCACCCGCATCGCATCCTGGGCAATGAGAACGTATTCTTCCAAGGATTCAAGCTGTTGGTAATCGGAAAACTTTTCGCCCCGTTCGCGTAGCGTCTCTGAAAGAGAATCGAATTTTTCGGTAGAAGGAGATAAGACTTCGGCGATGAATTTAGGATAGCGCTTTACGTAGCGATCGGCTCGATCTCGCGGATCGCAGGTAACAAACGCATCGGGATAGTAGAAAAATGCATCGGCGTAGCTGACTTTGACATTTCCCGATCGTACCGAACAACTGCGATCTCGAAGTTTCTGGCGCAAAAGTTCGATGAGATTGAGGGAGAGTTCGTCGTGGTCATCACTACCCCCTGCCATAGCGTACACCGAACCATATCGGTATTCGTGCCGGATGGTATTTTCTTCTTCGAGAATTAGGTAATCTTGAGGGCTAAATCCAGAGGGCGTTGCAATCATGGGATGGGAGGCGATTTCGATATTGTTATTGTATCGATCGAATTGTCAAAATAGTTTCAACCTCTTTTTCGATGCGATCGCGACATTCGGGGAGTGTCAACGAACGGACTTTGCCGAGTGTTCCGAGTCAGACAAGAGTGAGAAAATGCAATCTTCGCTACCGCTGGAACTACAACGGTCGATGCTATGCTTGAGTGTTAGCTTACGCACCTGCAAGTTTGGCTGGCAAACTCAGGCGACCTGCAGATGGGGTTGAATATCCGCCTCTAAGGAGAGATCGATTGAATCAACGTCAGGAACGAGCGATCGCGGTCGATCGCTTATTTAATGAGTTGCTATCTACTTTTTTTTGGGACTTTATCGCCTTGTTCTTACCCCACTTAGCGAGGGAGATCGATCGCGAGTCGGTGGTATTTGTCGAACCGGAGGAGTTCCGTCGTCCCCGTGTCACCGAAGTCGAGGAAACGGATTTTATCGCGCGAGTCCAATTTCGAGATCGCCCGGCTTGCGTCCTCATTCGGATCGAACATCGCCCGGGCGATCGCACCGGTTTGGCGAGGCGGATGTTACACGATGTCGTCGAACTCGATCGACACTACTCTATCCCAATTTACCCAATTGTCGTATTTTTAGATGAGGGCGATAGAGTTGGGGAAACCAACGGATATCGAGTGACGTTTCCCGATCGCCAAGTGTTGGAGTTCAGCTTTGTCTCGATTTCTTTACCTCGGTTGCACTGGCAAGAATTTCGCCAACAGCAAAATCCCGTCGCGGCGGCATTGATGGCGAAAATGCAGATGACAATCGAGGAACGCCCGAGGGTAAAAGCCGAATGTTTGCGCCAGCTGGCGTTATTGGATTTAGATCTCGATCGCACCCATCTTATTTCAGGATTTATTGATACTTATTTACCGTTAAATGCCATTGAAGAGCAAATCTTTGACTCAGAACTCGATCGAATGCAATTGCTAGAACGGGAGGGGATTATGGATATTGTCACGAGTTGGATGGAAAAAGGGATCGAACAGGGTATCGATCGAGGAATTCAGCAGGGAATCGAACGCGGTATCGAGCAAGGTATCGGCTTGGGGATTATGGTAACGGTTCTTCGACAGCTCAAGCATCGTTTTAGTTCCCTCAGTCCTAATATTGAAAAACAAGTTCGCGATTTATCTTTAGAGCAATTAGAAGTTCTCAGCGAAGCTTTATTAGATTTTGAAAGTGAAACGGATTTAGAAAAATGGCTGTTTCAAGCGGGATTTCGTCAGGGCTTAGAACGGTTGCTCATCAGTCAAATTCAATATCGATTTGGGAACCTCGATCCATCCATTGAAGAGCAAATTCAAAACTTACCGATCGACCAACTCGAACATTTGGGAAAAGCCATCTTTGAAATTGAAAGTTCCGATCGCTTAATGGATTGGTTAACCGCTGACAAGAAGAGCGAACGGAGTTTAATATCGAGTTCCGATAATTAGCGATCGTTCGGCGCGATGGCAGAATCTTCGTTCTCCAAAAACGACCGATGTAAGCTGTCACGCATTTTAATTGTATATGTGGTCTGAGGGGGAGACGGGGGGACGGGGGGACGGGGAGAGGGATTGCTCGCTCTCAAACAAGTCGATCGTATACCCAACTTAACTGCACATTCGCTTATCCGACTTTCACTGCACATCAGTCACAGCTGACCCATCAGGGTAAACGCCGCCCAATTTCGAGGTTCCGGATGAGTTTCGATCGTCGTCAGCATCGCTTGGCGTAAGGCTTGGGCTTTATTCCCCGTCGCTTGCCACTGTTGGTAAAACTCCACCATCAAATCGGCAGTTGGGGCATCGGGAACCGCCCACAGGGAGACCATCACGCTTTCGACCCCAGCCCCAATCAGGGCGCGAGATAAGCCGATGACCCCATCGCTGCTGAGTTTGCCCCGCCCGGTATCGCAAGCACTCAGCACCACCAGTTCTGCATTCAGGTTCATTTCCAGGAGTTCGGCAGAAGTGAGCAAGCCATCTTCGCCGTTGCCTTGAGCGAGAGCAATTGCCCCCGGAAAGTCTCGTACCCCCGTTTCTTCCGGGATGCCGTAGTCGAGGAGTCCGTGGGTGGCCAGGTGGATAATTTGGGCGGTGGACATTCGTTCGGTGATGGAAGTTTCCGTGGCATTGTCCCCGAGGAGGGGTTGGGTATCGAAGAGTTCCGCAATGGCAACCGCTTCGGATTGGGCACCGGGCAGGTTCGAGAGGGGCTGGGTTTCCTCTGTCTCGGGATTCCAAATACTTGGCATCGTCGGATTCCCCACGACTAACACCTCTCCCCGTCTCCCCGTCCCCCCGTCCCCCCGTCTCCCCGTCAGTTCCAACACCTGAACCGACGGTGCAGTCAAGATAGTGTGGTTTTGGATCAGGTACTCGCCGTCGGCGTTGATGAGGGCGGGGAAGGGAACCAGGAACAGGGAACTGTGAGGGATGAAGACAACGGGAGATTCTGGGTTGGCGGGGAGTAAGTCGGCGATGGGTTCGATGAGGAGTTGGTGGAGTTGTTGCAAATGGCGGGTTTGCCGTGCGGCGGTTTCTTCTGGGGATGGGTAGGTGGCAACAATGGCGGGATTGCGGACTCCGATGGTGGCGCGAGACTGGGTGACGAGTTGGGCGAGGGGAGTATCGAGGGAGTCTAAGTCCACTTGGCGGAAGGCAATATCTCCCGTGGGTTGAACGACCCAGATATAGAGAGATTCATCAGAAACGACAGAATATTCGACCAGGGTCGTATTTTGAGTGCGGGCGACTTGTTGAATGTCGGCGAAGTTAGGCGGTGCGGGGGGAACGAATGCTTCAGCAGTGTCACCGTGGGAGCGTTGTGCCATCAGTTCGACGAAAGCGCGGGTGCGTCCCCGTTCGGAGATTTCCAGGGCGGTTTCGGTTTTGTTTTGGGCGATGAGGGTGCGTTGCAAGAGGCGATAGGAGGCTGTTTGGGTTTCAAAGATGGAGATTTTATCTTCGTCGTTTGTCAAATTGGTTCGGAGGCTTTCCCAAAGTTCAATGGCTGCGAATAGGTTTTGTTCCGCTGCAGCAAAGTTCTCGGTTAGCAGAAATGCAAGACCCAAATTGCTGAGGGAGGTGGCCACTCCAGCCACATCATCAATTTCCCGGAAGATGGCTAAAGACTGCTCGTAAAACGCGATTGCCTTCTCGTCTTGGCCCAGGGAAAAGTAAGCAGAACCCACATTGACCAGGGCGCTCGCTTCCTCCACGACATTACTAATCTCCCGAGAGATGGCTAAAGATTGCTCGTAAAACTCGATTGCCTTCTCATCTTGACCCAGGGAAAAGTAAGCATTACCCAAATTGCCCTGGGCGTTCGCTTCCCCTGCTACATCACCAATTTCCCGAGACAGAACTAAAGATTGCTCGTAAAAATCGATGGCTCTCTCGTATTGCTCCAGGGAACGGTAAGCATTACCCAAAGCCATCAGGGATTTGGCAACTCCGGCCACATCACCAATTTCCCGGAAGATGGCTAAAGATTGCTCGTCAAACTCGAGCGCCCTCTCGTATTGCCCCAGGGAATGGTAAACAATACCCAAACTGACCAGGGAGTCCGCTTCCCCTGACACATCGCCAATTTCCCGGAAGATGGCTAAAGATTGCTCGTAAAAATCGAGCGATCGTTCGTATTGCCCCAGGGAATGGTAAACAATACCCAAATTATTGAGGGCGTTCGCTTCCTCCACGACATTACCGATTTCCCGGAAGATGGCTAAAGATTGCTCGTGAAACTCGATCGCCGATTCGTATTGCCCCAGAAAACCGTAAACAATACCCAAATTATTGAGGGAAGAAGCTTCCCCCGCTAGATTGCCAATTTCCCGGAAGATTGCCAGTGCTTGTTCCAATGACTGGATTGCTGCTTGAAATTGACTCGCCTGATACTGTTGATAGGCTTGCTCTAAAAGGCGCTTTGCCTCTGCTCTTCGTTCCTCCGTCGTTTGCGCAAGTACGGGAGGATTAGCCATGGGAGAAATGCTTTCAGTCGCAAGGGTTGTGGGGCTACCGAGTATCAGCGGTGTGGCAAGGAGAAGTAGGAATTTGGAGGAGTTGAGAGGCATGAGGGAAGAGAGCTGGGGCAGCTGGGGAAGCGGGGGGAGAAGAAGTACGATATATGCGATCGATTTTCACAGAAACCGAGTTGGCACAATCGATCGATACGTATGTCTGGCAATGGAGAACTTATGCAGTTTTCTCGGTTCGATCGAAATGATGGATGATGTCCCAAATGCGATCGCTCCTTTAGGTTGAACGAAACAGTGTTTTGCCTCCCCTACCTCCGAGGAGGGCGTTAGCGCGCGCCATGCGTGAGGGCTATAGCATTTAGATTTTTCATGGCAGTTTTCCCCAGAATTTATCGCTCAAATGCTTTGCCCCTACAGCCTCCTCTGGGTTGCTCTATAATTAGCGGATGGAAAATCTTACCCTCACCCAACCCGACGATTGGCATCTACATCTACGGGACGGTGCAGCCCTCAAAGCGGTTCTCCCCCATACCGTCCGTCAGTTTGCCCGTGCGATCGTCATGCCGAATTTGAAGCCTCCAGTCCGTTCGGTTGCCGATGCGGCGGCTTATCGCGATCGCATTCTGGCTGCCATTCCCACCGGCCAGCAGTTTGAGCCACTGATGACGCTTTACCTCACCGATAACACCAGCCCGGAAGACATTATCGCCGCTAAGGCATCGGAGTTTGTGAAAGCCGTCAAGTATTATCCGGCAGGTGCGACGACGAATTCGGACTTTGGCGTGACGGACATTCGGAAGTGCGATCGCGTTTTTGCGGCGATGCAGGAGGTGGATTTGCCGTTATTGCTGCACGGAGAGGTGACCGATAAAACCGTTGATGTGTTCGATCGCGAGAAGGTGTTTATCGAACAATATTTGATTCCGCTGCGAGCGCGATTTCCCAAGCTGCGAGTCGTACTCGAGCACATTACCACGTCAGACGCAGTGAAGTTTGTTCTGTCTGCGGACAACATCGCCGCAACAATTACGCCACAACATCTTTTACTCAATCGTAATAGTATCTTCCAAGGGGGGATTCGTCCCCATTTTTATTGCCTGCCTATTTTGAAGCGGGAGGTGCATCGCCAAGCACTCTTGCAAGCGGCGACATCTGGCAATCCGAAGTTTTTTCTCGGGACGGATAGTGCGCCCCATACCCGCGATCGCAAAGAAACCTCCTGCGGTTGTGCGGGGTGCTATTCGGCTTTGCACGCGCTGGAGTTGTATGCGGAAGCGTTTGAGAGTGTGGATGCGATCGATAAACTCGAAGCATTCGCTAGCTTTCACGGTCCCGACTTTTATCAACTGCCGCGCAATACGGGTCAGATTACTTTAACCAAAACAACGTGGCGGATTCCCGATGAAGTGCCATTTACCGATGCTGGACTCGTGCCGTTACGCGCCGGTGAAAACATCACCTGGCAAATGACGCGATCGCCATGTTAGATCGAGTTCGATTAAACACTTACAATTCCGGTTTGAGCGAGCTTCGGGGGCTTCGGGGGCTTCGGGGGCTTTGGGGGCTTGGGGAGAGAGTTAGAACCAAAGTTTAGCAATTGCCCCTAATTGTAACGAATTATCCGAACTTGAGATTAAGCGCGGACATCGGTGAAGGGGCAGAGGGGGCAGAGGAGGAAGGGAAAAAATGCACGTCAGTATTTCTGGTATCCTATAGCCTTTCTCAAGCGCGTGAGGTACACTTTCACTCTTCAAGTCCCCCTTTTTAAGGGGGATTTAGGGGGATCGTGCGTACTTGACTAGAGTGATAACCGCTATAACCAACATGGCGACTGCTATAGCCGATCGCTAAAAGCTGAATGCTTACCGAAGAATTAAGGTTTAAAGCCTCTCCTTTTAAGGAGAAAAAAGAAAAATTTTTCCTTTGAATCAATCCTCTTTTTTTCAAGGAGAGGTAATTGTTCATTGTTCATTATTGAACTACTTCTCCGTAAATCGCCAAGTGCCATTCCACTGTTCCGGTAGCCCGAACTTTTCCAAACGTTCGATTCGCTCTAGATAAAGCTGAGCGGTTTTATCTAGAGAATTAACCTGCAAGACGCGATCGAAAAACTCTTTAGCTGGTTCCAATTCCCCTCGACGATAAAACTCCACGCCGCGCTCGAAATCCCGTTGGGTTGTTAACTTTAATTTGCGGGTTTCTTCCGTTTCTCCCTCTAGGACTTCGTAGACGGAAATCGGTTCGCTGCGACCTTTCACAATCGCTCGATCGAGGAATCGCAATTGGTACTTTTCCGGCTCGTGCATCTTGTTCACCACCTGTTCGGAAATCAACAAAGAAACGCCGTAAAACTTCGTCAACCCTTCCAAACGAGCGGTCAAATTCACGTTATCGGAGAGGGCATCCCCTTCCATCCGACCCGATTCGCCCACAATGCCAACCATTACGTTTCCGATGTGAATGCCGATGCCGATTTTAATTGGTTGGTAGCCGGATTTGAGCCGTCGCTGATTGTATTCGCGGACTTTATTGAGTTTGGCAATCCCAGCCGCCACCGCATCGTCGGCGCGATCGGGAAATACCGCCATTACCCCATCTCCGAGATATTTGACCACCAAACCATGATTTTTGCGAATTTCGGGAGACACTTCCCGCAGGTAGGCATTGACAAAGTTAAAGCTTTCCTGGGGAGTCATACTTTCAGCAAGGGTAGTAAAGGAGCGAATATCGCTAAACATGACCGCCATTTCTTTGCTGATGTGGTCGCCCAATTTAACATCGAGAATACTTTCCCGACTCAGGAAATATAGGTACTCGTGAGGGACGAAACGACCGTAAGCATTACTAATATTCGCCAGTTTAATGTGAGTTTTGATGCGGGTGAGAAGCTCATCTTTGACAAAAGGCTTGGTGAGGTAATCGTTCGCCCCGTATTGAAAACCCGTTACCAAATCCGAGATTTGATTCTTCGCCGTCAACATGACGATGGGTAACTCTTGAGGGGGATATTTTTCTCGAATTTTGGCGCAGACTTCATAGCCCGACATTTGGGGCATCATCACGTCGAGCAACACCAAATCGAAGTTTTCTTCATTCTCTAGTGCTGCTAGCGCTTCTGCCCCATTGAGAGCCTCGGTAACGCGATAGTTCTGGACGCTGAGGTGATTTTGCAGCACCTGAATGTTAATCGGTTCGTCGTCCACGATTAAGATATGGAAGTTGCCATCCGCTTCGTTGCTGAGTGCCGGGGCGATCGCCCCCTCAGAGTCCACCGCAGCCGAGGGGAGCGAATTCGGTGCAGTCGAGTTGTTGGGAACCGGACGGCGAATGGTGGTTGGCGCGCTCGACATCTCTTCGGCCGGTTCGTCAGCGATGGGAAGGGTAAAGGTAAACTGAGACCCCACCCCCACTTCCGAGTGCACCCAAAGTTTGCCCCCGTGGAGTTCCACCAATTGCTGAGTCACCGCCAGTCCCAATCCCGTCCCCCCATATTGGCGAGCGGTGGAACCATCTCCTTGCTCGAAAGACTCGAAGATGCGATCGAGGCGATCTTCCCGAATGCCAACCCCCGTATCGGAGACGGTAATCGCCAGTTGCCGATCGTCGATCGTCTTTGCCGACACTTCCACCGAACCGCTGTCAGTAAACTTAATGGCATTCCCCACTAGATTGTGGAGGATTTGTTGCAAGCGATTCTCGTCGGCATAAGCAGGGGAAAGGCTTTTCGAGATCTGGTTGACCAGTTGTAAGTCCTTGCGAGTCACCAATACCTGATTAAAAGCGAGAATTGTATTCGCCATACCCCACAGATCGATCGACTTCTGCTGCAATTCCAGACCGTGGTTTTTGAGTTTGGAAAAATCGAGGATATCGTTGACCAAGTTCGAGAGGCGGTGAGAACTTTGAACCACCATCCACAGATTTTTCTCCTGTAGGGAGGTCAGTTGTCCCGTCGCCCCGTCGAGCATGGATTCGACAATGCCGATGGTCCCGTTGAGGGGGGTACGCAGTTCGTGGGAGGTATTGGCGAGAAACTCGTCTTTGAGTTCGTCGAGGCGTTTCAATTCCTCATTTTTGACTTCTAGGGTTTGGGCGTATTCGGCCAGTTGTCGGTAAGACCGTCGGAGGTTGTTCCAGAGGGTGTAGCCGATACTGACGACGGCAGACCCCACCAGCGCCAAACCGGGCGTGAACGCCGGCACGATCCAACCTCCGAGAAACGCCAGATAGGAGGTGGAAATAATGACAATGCCTCCCAAAACGATCGCCCCTCCCGCCCATCGACGGCGCAGGGAAATCGCCCCTAATGCGGCACTGTACCCCGACCAAACGACAATCCACGACCAATTAAGAGGTTTGGGGGTGGCGCGCAACATCACTCGTCCGTCGACGGCCGCACTTAACACTTGGCTGATGACATTTGCATGAATGGTCACCCCTGGCATCAGTTCGAGCGAACCGAAGAGGGAGCGACGATGAGGTGTTTGCCAGGAGTCGTTGAGACTGGGGGCTACCGCACCAATGAGTACGACTCGATCGTTCATCAAATCGGGGGGAATCCGATCCTCTAAGACATCCTGTAGCGAAATTGTCGGGAATTTATCGGTGCTACCGCGATAGTTAACCAAAATTTGGTAGCCCCCCATATCTTTGTCGGTGTACTCTCCATCGTTTTTCGTCAGGGGGGTAAAGGTCGCTTGACCTAAGCCGTAGATATTGCGCTCTTTGTCGCGGAGTTCGAGTTCGATGCCTTCGGGTTTGAGGTACATCATGGCCAGTTGGACCCCAAGTCCGACCCGAGAACCCACCAGCACTAATCCTCGCCGGATTTTGCCATCGGAATCGAGCAAGTAATCGTTAGCGGCAACTTGACCTAACTCTGCCAGAACCGGCGGTGGGGCGATAGTCGCTGGGGCCACTTTCTCGATGCCGATCAGTTCCGGGGTCGACTCGAACACCTTCACTAATTCCTCATGTCCCGGTTCGACGGCTAAATCGCGATAGATATCGAGACCAATGGCTCTGGGTTTGTGAGTGTGAATGTTGCGAATCAACTGCGCCATCACCCGATCGTTCATCGGCCATTGTTTTACGTATTCGATGTCGTCTTCATCAATGGTGACGATGACTATTCGATCGTCGATGGGTTCGGTCGGACGTAGGAGAAAAAAGCGATCGAGAACGTCCCATTCGAGTAAGCTAAACGCACCGCTGACACTTCCTGCAATCACCAGTCCGGCGATACTCGGTGCAATAATCAAAGTACTTCGCCAAGGCTTGAGGTGCTGTCTCAAGGTTTGCCACATCAGAGTTGCTGAATTTAGAATTTGCTATATTTTGGGTTTTCGGTATGGGGATGTTGGGAGTCGGAATAGATCGTTGGGTAATCTTGTCAACCGATCGCTCCGATTCCAGTTTGTCCGAATTTTTACAATTGTGCCCCTGATGATATGTGACGATCGCGCGTTGTCACACGTCTCGATCTCGATCGAGCTGGTATTCCTGACGATGAGGCTTCGATGGCGATCGACCTCAGATTCAAGCATTTGTTGCGCTACGATTGCGTCAAATTCAAACCCATTTCAACCGATAACCTCGATGTGAAATGGTCGAGCGTCGTTACTTCACAATCGGTTGAGTTGCGACGGATTCTAACCCAACTTGCTCTAAGAGATCTTTCCACTCATTGGAGAAGGTCTCATCTCCCGGACGCTCGAGCTGGGCGTTGGCTAAGACTTCTAAGGTATCGTACCAAAGACCTGAGGCTCCGTAAGCCGTTGCCAGTTCCACGGGATTAGAGGTATTTTCGGGGAAAACAGAGACTTCGATGCGCTGTACCCATCCGACAACGCTAAAGTTATCCGGACGGAGAATACCGTTGGGTTCGATGGGGGCAAACGCCCACAAGTAGTTGGTTCCCACTTCGAGTTCGGGGGCGCTCTCGGGTAGCTTCACCCCCAGGGTACCGCCTTCTCCAGAAATATCAAGCACGGTGTGGTACAGAGGATGGCCGCTCTCATCTTGAATGCTGAAAAAGATCTCGGTAGAAGCCGTCGGCGGTACGTAGACGTAAAATGTCGGGCGTGCCGATTGAGTTTGTCCGTGCTGAGTAGGGGGAAGCAGTGCTGTTAGGGTCGCGGACTCGTCACCGCGCACGCCCCCCGATGCGCTGTCACGAGGTGCGGCACTTCCGGGAGCTTCAAAGGTCACATCACCGCGCACGCCCCCCGATGCACTGTTACGAGGTGCGGCACTTCCGGGAGCTTCAAAGGCGACGTTACCGCGTACCCCCCCCGATGCGCTGCTACGAGGTGCGGCACTTCCGGGAGCTTCAAAGGTCACATCACCGCGTATGCCACCCGATACGCTGCTACGAGGTGCGGCACTTCCGGGAGCCGCAAACCGGACGCTTCCTCGTACGCCGCCCCCAAGACTCGACCTCGGAGCGGCTTGTCCGGAGGATTGAAACTCCACGCTAATTAAGGGGTTTTTAAGTCGAGTTGAGTCTCCATCAAAAGTCGAACTTGCCCGAGCGGGGAGAGTGAATCCAGGACCTAGAATAACGGCTCCAGTTAATGTTACCGATAAAGCTGTAAGAGATTTGGAGAATTGTGAGTGAGGGATCATAGATATTACCTTTACCGATATCGACATAAGTCTGTCTTAACGCCCCGTGCAACTTAACGAGCCCGACCCTGAAACCTTGCGGGAAAAAGGGAAGGGGGAATTCATCCTTTTTGCGATCGCCGAACTTGGCATCAAGTTACACCGGAGCCTTCGTTACCATTCATAACTCTTAATCTTTCTCCTTTTTGGGCTTGAGTTGAGGTCGTGCAAGGCGACAGAAATATAAATAATTTGTAAGGGTCTCTATTATATTCTAGAGATAAAAATACGGAGTTAGGGTGAGTGAGATCCTCGATCGATGTGAGTCCGATCGCGGAGTTTTATCGAGAAAACTCAAAATTTATGGGTTTTATGCGGGTAGAATTGCGGATTTTTGAAGTTGATTCTTGCAAGGGCGATCGCCAATTTTTTAACATCAGTTTTTGCTCGGACTGTTGCAAGATTCGGGGGTTTCGGGAGCGAGGAAGAGTAAATGGACAATGGACAATTGACAATGGGTGAATGGCACTGAATTTAGAGTGAGTTTCGACTTTACGAGTACGGAGCATCAAGGGTTGCAGACACTGAGTTTGGCTTAATTCAGTGCCAGTCGATAATGGACAATTGACAATGAGTCAGTAGCAACGCTCTTCCCCCTATCCCTTATCTCCCTTATCCCCTTGTCCCCTTGTCCCTTTGTCCCCCATCTGCGACTACAACCAGTTTCCAACTAATACGAATGCCGCCCAAAAATAGGGATGTTCGTATAAGGGATCGCGCAGCAATGCCAGTTGAGCTTGGCGGAGTGCTTCAGCTTTGGTTACCGTTCGCTCTCCATCGGCGAGGCGATCGTAAAACTCGCGCATCAAATTGGAAGTTGCCACATCGCTGACAGACCACAAGCTGGCGAGGGTACTGCGGGCGCCCGATCGCAATGCAAATCCGGCCAGTCCCAGGGTCGCTCGGTTATCGCCAGTGGCCGTCTGACAGGCACTCATCACCAACAATTCGATCGGATCGGAAATGCCAAACCGGCTGTTTTCAAAAATCCGATTGAAATCGCCAATGCCAATGCGATCGCTCCAAGTTAGCAAAAAGGTTTCGTTGGGGTTGGAGCTAAACTGACCGTGGGTGGCCATGTGGACGATCGGGAAGGATTGGGCATTGAGAGTGGTTTCAAAGCGATCTCGGGTAAATTCTCGATCGAGGAGAATTCGCGTCGATTCTAGCTCTTTGGCAATTTCTTGCATCTCTGCATTCACCCCCGGCAAGGCATTAAACCCTTGGCGAGCTTCCGTTAACCCCACCGCCAATGCTTTTCCCCGCTCTTGTCCGAGTCCTTCGGGAAAGAGTTGCAATCCCGGAGACACGGCCACATTATACTTTTCGACGAGATACTGCCGACCGTCGTAGAGTGCCGACATCGGTAAGTTGCGCAAGAACCCATCGGGAACGAAGACCAGAGTTTTAATACCGTTGCGTTCCAAATCCTCCTGGACCGGTCGAACCAACCAATCGTAGACTTGCTCGGAGAGTCGCAAGCGATCGTCTCGGGGATACACCGGGTACAGAGAGGAGTAAAGTTGTTGGAGAACCGCTTCTACCTCCGATGCGGTGAGGAAAGTGGCATGGTGGTTGAACGTGCCGTTGGGGAGAGACCAGACGGTTTCGAGGCGATCGCTTAAAATCATCGGATAAATGACGACCGCTTCGGGATCGATGCGATCGAGAACCACGGTTTGGGTTTCGAGGCAGGAATCGCCGAAAAAGTTATCGAGTTCGACCAATTGCAACGCTTCCAAAACTTCCCGTGCCTGTTTGAGATCGGCTTGGGTGGCTCCCGGCTGCAACAAAAGACCGGCCAGTTCCCGGTAGATGGGTTCGACACTTTCTTTGAACTCGAACTGGACGTCGGAATTGATGGCGACTAAGTCACCTCGCAGGGTTTGGAGGATATCAAACGCACTTTGATAGGCTGCGGTGGCCTCGGGAATTTTGCCCTGTTGCTTGAGGAGGCGACCGAGTTGACCCGCAGCTCGCGCGGTAATATCAGCCGCATCGATATTCTGAGAAATTTGCAGGGCTTGTTCGGTGAGGGTACTCGCTTCGGTGGCTCGTCCGTTTTCGTCGTAGAGTTTAGCTAAGTAGGAGAGGGCGTAGGCTTCGGCGCGGCGATCGCCCAATTCTCGCGCATCTCGGAGAGCTCGTCCGAGAGCGGCAGCCAGTTCTGAAGGCGTGGCAACCGCGATCCCTTCTTTTTTCAGCTCGATCGCGCTATTGGCAAAATTCACCCGAGCGTAGATAGAGCCTCGCCCCGGTCCTAAATTCCTCAATTTAGACTGAATCTCCCGGGCTAAGGCGGGAATTTCGTCGCTCGAACAGGGTCCATCCGTCGCCCGACACAACTCCACCCAGACTCTCAATTGATTGAGTTGGGCTTGAACTTGCGTTAGGGGATCGGGGGAGAGGCGGATGGCTTCTTGGTAATAGCGAAGGGCAACGTCGTAATTGCGGACATCTTTGGCAATATTGCCGATACTCAACAGGGTCGAGCTGGTTTGGGCGGGTGCGTTGAGTGCGTCGGAAATCGCCCAACTTTGTTCGAGAACTTGCTTGGATTCGATCGAATCCCCGATGGTTTGCAAGGCAATACCCAAACTTCGCAAGCCGCTGGCTTTGAGAAGGGTATCCGGTTGAGATTGAAGTTCCTCGTTAATTTGCACCAGAAGCGATCGCGCTCGTCGGTATTGTCCCAAGGTTTGTAGGGCTTGGGCTTGACCGAGTTGGCTGCCGAGGCGACCGGTCGCGTCATCGGCACGATCGTATGCGGCTTGGGCTTGTTTCCAACTTTCAAGAGCGGCTTCAGTTTGTCCTTGGGTCAGTTCCAACCGCCCTCGGCTATTGAGTGCCTGTGCCAAAAGTGCGTCGCGACTGGATTCGCTCTGGACCATCGACCCGATGAGTTCTAGACTGGTGGCGATCGCATCTCTAGCCTGGGTCAATTCTCCCAACTGACGATAAACCAGGGACAGGTGATTGAGGGTTTGCGCCTGCCACTGGATTTGCTGTTGGGCGCGATAGATTTGCACGGCTTGCTCCCACACCCGCGCCGCGTCGGCAAATTGACCGGCCCCGTAGAAGGTTTTACCTTGTTGCAGCAGTTGCGACGGGTTTTGGGCGATCGGTTCGACGGATATTTCTCCTTCCAACGGGGCTAGGGGCAACGGTTGGCGCGCCATTGCCGGGATCGCAACGCTAGCGACAAGTAGTGCGAGGATGAAGCTGACAACAAACGAGACCCATTTTCTCCACCCTCGAGGCCATGGGGTGGGTAAAGAGCGACGCCATCCCAGAACCACCGACCCAAACGACCGACGGCAATCACTTCGACACAATGGGGTAGAGCATCTTCGGCGGACCCGAAAGACACGGAACTCAAATACCCACCTCAAATATTTCAAAACGTTTCCTAGATGGGAAGGAAATGCTCTGTGGGGGTTTCGATGCTCAGATGACATAGATTTAGATATCCGGAATGGGGATGGGGGTTTGAAGGCGAAAGGGGCAGGGAAGGCTTCGGGGGCGAAGCTCGCCAATCACTTTCCATCCCTCGTTGTAGACGTTGGGTGGGCTTGCAAATCTTGACAGTGCAGATTCGATCTCACGTCACCAGTGTGAGATCGATCGGCTACCAGTTCGACGATGCCATCTTCGCGAACGATCCAACTTGTCGCTTCGACGATCGCCCCTGAAGTTTCTCCGGCGACGAGTGCTGGCATGGGAGTCGATCGCACTTCGGATATTTCCCCAGGGGTTTGGGGAACCACTGTCCGTACGTCTTCCCAGAAGGTCTGACCTCGGATGGTGGCTGTGGGGTCTTCGGGTAACCCGCCCCGTCCGGTGGCTGTAAAGGAGCTGCCGCTGGCTGCCGCGCAACCGGCAACCACTCGATCTGCCGGATCGGTGGTATTGCTGCTCAGTTCCACCAAACCCGCTGCCGCATCGATATCAGGCGTGAGAATCGTCACCGTGCCGCTAAATTCTGCCCCCAGTTCGGAGGTGGCGGTGATATCGCTTTCGGGGGTGAGGCGATCGCGAAACTCAGTGCCGAAAATACCTTGGGCGGCGATCGTCACCTGTCCCCCAAAGCTTTCCTCGGCGTTGGCCGTAATATCGCTGTTTTCTAAGGCGACGAGGGTGGTGGTATCGATGTTGATATTGCCCCCCGTTGCCGTCCCAGTGGCATTGGTGGTAATCAGGCTTTGCTCTCGCAACTGAAGATCGGAGGTATCGAGGACAATATTTGCCCGATCGCCTTCTACAGTTTCTGCCCCGAGGATGCCCTGTTCCAGCTGAATCTCTGGGACAACGATCTCTAAGTTTCCAGCCGCGCCGGAATTTTCGCTGGTGACCGTGATTTGTCCGCCCTGTCGAACCCTCAACCGATCGCCTCGCAAAAGAATCGTCCCGGCATCTCCCGAACCGGGAGAATCGGCCACCAAGAGAGCATCATTTTCCACCAACAGTCGCTCGGCATCGATCGTCACTTGACCGCTATTGCCTTCTCCTTCCGTGCGGGTGCTCACCTCAGCGGCGTTCGTCAGAGTAAGATCCGAAGTATTGACAACAATTGCACCGCCATTGCCTGTAGACCCCTCAGCGGCATTGGAAAATAAGCCCGTTTCCACCCCAGAGATAAAGACCGAATCCCTTGCATCAATATCAATGTTGCCCGCATCGCTGCCGGTTTCCGTCACCGCTTCCAATTGAGCGCCATTGGTCACCGACAGAGATGGCGTAACGATTGTCAGCGTTCCACCTTGTCCGATAGCATCTTCGATCGTTCCAACGAAAGCTCCACTAGGGAAGAAAGGTTCGCCGGGATTCCCATCAAAAGAAACCGACTCAGTGGCCGTAATGGTAATATCCCCGGCATCTCCAACCCCACCCAAACTACTACTGGCGCTGATAACCCCCCCATTGGTAACTGAGAGCTGACGGGTCGTAATCTCAATCGTGTTACCGCGACCCTCTCCCCCAACAACTTCACTGACAATGGCGCTCGGAATCACAAACTCTCCGAATTCATCGGTTAGCAATGCCCCACCGTCGATAGTAATTTCTTCCGCTCGAATGGCGATCGCCCCGCCATCTCCCATGCCCTCTGTACTAGCGCTGATTAGCCCTCCATTTCGCAGGGACAGAGTATTGGTTTGGATATTGACAATGCCGCCATTGCCGATTCCTGTGGACAAGACGCTACTCCCAATCCCGCTGGGCGATCCGAGGGCATCGGTTCCCGTTAATTCGATCGAATTTGCTACCACAGTGACGTTTCCGGTATTGCCGATCCCCTGGGAGAGCGAAAAGATTTGACCGCCTTCAGTGACCGAAATCGAACTCGCGCGAACCTCGGTATTTCCGGCATTACCCCCCACGTCGCTAGCAGCGGCGCTACCTACGAAGGATTCATTGAGGGCGATCGTTTCGGCATCGATCGTAATATTTCCCGCATCGCCGAAACCAAAGGTTGCCGTCGCGACAGTCGCCTGGTTGGTTGCGAGGGAATTGGCGGTGACGGTCAAATTGCCACCGCGTCCTTCTCCAAAAAGATCTAAATTATTCTGCACGTTCCCCCCGAGGGAGATAGTAGGGGCGCTCAACGTCACATCTCTCCCCGTGGCAACCCCTGCCGTCAGGCTTTCAATATTACTTAAGTCAAAGGGATCGGTTTCGGGAGGTCCGTTTTCTTGAACGATCGCCGTTTGACTCGCCAGGGTAATCTCACCCCCCACTAACCCGTAGGATAGGATGAAGGAAGGAAAAGGCAGAAATATCTCGCCATCGGCAAGCAAGGTGACATCGCCCCCATCCCCACTGAATTCAAAGTTGATGCTGTCTCCGCCGGATACATCGATGAGACTGAGGGTGGTTCCCCCTCTAGAATCGATGATGACAGAACCGCCTCCATCGAGGTTGGCAGTATTAATGGAATTGAAAGCAATATCTCCACCCAAAGCCGCATTGGGTCGATATTGGTTACTCAAAAAGACCAGACCCCCCGGTTCGGCGATAACGATGTCCCCGGCTTCGATGCCCCCGTCGGTGAGGCTAGACAAGGGAACAGTTCCTGGCAGCACATCGGTTCCGACGAGTGGAACTCCGGTAAAAGGATATTGCGTCCAATCGATGCCCGCCCGCACGTCCAAAGAGGCTTGAGTGTTGCCATTAATATCTAAGGTCGTGCCATTGGAGAGGGGAACGGCACTCAGGGCGCTGTAGGGAGTTGTCGTGTCCGGAATCAGGGTGGTATTGCTGCTATTGATGGTGGTATCTGTCGCGCCGGTACTGTCGATGGTCACGTTCCCCAACTCGACGCGACCCCCGGCCAACACGTGGAGAGATGCGCCGGAATAGTCGCCGATGCGCACGTCACCCACTGCCAGCACGATGGGGTCGCCATCGCTCAATAAATTGCCCGTCGTGCCGTCGAGTTGTTCGATGCGGAAACTGCCGCCGGTGGTGTAGCGCGCATCTCCCAAAACCGGATTTGCCGATCGCAAAATGGTATCGCCACCGGAGACTAAACCGCTCTCGGGACGGTCTAAAATATCGAGGCGTATGAGTCGATCTCCGCTCAGTCGCAGTTGCCCTCCAGCCGCTGCTACGAAGGGTTGAGTCGCGCTATCGGTAGCATTTAGAGTATTGGTGGCTTGCAGGGTTAAATTTCCGCCCGATTGCAACGAACCGGTTAAGTTTAAGTTGCTACCCACCAGAGTCAGGTCTTCTCCGGTGGATAAAGCTCCGGCATTGGAAATCGTAGCGGAAGCACTCGCCCCGTATTGCAAACCGGGGGTAATATTAAGGGTCAATAGCGGCGGCGCGTCGGAGTCGATGGCGCTAAACTCATAACCGTTCTCAAACACCAACCCGTTCTGGGTACTGGCAAAAAAAGACCCGCCGATATCGAGTTGGGCGTTCGGACCAAAGACAATGCCGTTGGGATTGACTAAAAAGAGGTTGGCATCGCCGAGAACCCCCAGGGTTCCCAAAATTTCCGAGATATTACTTCCCGTCACCCGTCCCAGGATATTCTCAATCCCGATGGGGTTGACAAAATGAACTTGTCCGCCGTTGCCGACGTTGAATTCTTGAAAGGAGTGAAAGAGGTTGTTCTGGCGAATCGCACCTCCGTCGATGCGATCGGTTACTCCTCCCTCGAGGGGAACATTGGGGGTAACGATCGAGCTTTCGACCCCAAGGCTATTATCGGGCAGAACCTGAGCGAAAACCGACGAACTTAAACCCGAAACTGGCACGATCGCCAAACTCGCGATCGCGATCGACCATAGATCTACGATAGACATATCCCAAAAGTAGTAACGATCGCCGCAATCGAGTTGCGATCTCGATCGGGCACCGCGCGATTGCAGTATTCAAAGTTGGACTTTGCACAACGCGACACATCGACGTGAAAACTCATCCATCAATACTGCGACAAACACCCCGATTATTTTTCACCGTATGACGGTACGACCGCGTTTTTCCGATACCGATGTTTCCGATACGACTGCCTGAAAAAGCAGTTGTTAGAACTTTGTCGATCTTGCGATCGAGTCAAAGGGGGGTTTAACCCCACTTAGGAGGAGATGTTAACCTACATCCCCTCATTTTTCAACGTTGCCGTTCTCTTACAGCGCGAATGCCGAAACGTTTACGGAACTCACCCCTTGCAATTGCAGGGTACCGCCGAGGAAGTCGGTGAGGTCGATTTCCAGACTCCCCCCCGCAAAACTGACGTGGGTATCGCTCGCATCGACGAAGCCATTCCCCGAACTATCGAGATCGCTCGCATCGAGACCCAATTCCGTCAGATCGATAGTTTCTCGACGTTGGAAATCAGTAATAATATCGACAGCATTGCTGTCGAACTCAAAGCCGATCACAAATTCATCTTGACCGAAACCGCCGCTTAAAATATCGCTACCTTGACCGCCGATTAGTACGTCTTTTCCCCGGTCGCCAAACAGTTCGTCGTCTCCGGCTTCTCCCGAGAGGGTATCTCGACCGCGACCGCCAAAAATAAAATCGTCTAATGCAGTACCGGCGATCGCATCGGCCCGACCCCCGAAAATGGAAATCTCCGTTCCGGGGTTGGCAACGATGGTTTGGGAAGCGAAATCGAGATCGGTCTTGTTGTTACCACCGGTGAAGATAACTTCATCGACATTGCCATCGATGGTAATTTCTTCAATGCCCCAGTTGCGATCGAAGTTGAAACCGCCCAGTTCTCTCAATCGGGTTTCAACCACGCCGTTCCCGTTGCTATCTTCAATTTCGATGTTGACCCCCGTGGGGTTGGAAAAATTCAGGGAATTGAGGGCATTTTGCAGGTTGTTAAAGGTTTGACCGTTCACCGTTGCACCACTATCGTTGATGGCAACAGTCACGGTTTCCTCTAATGCCGGGGACAGTCCGATTTCATCAACGCCCACTCCGGCACTTTCCGAACCATTATCTAAGTTTAAATCCCCGCTTTCAAACAGGTCGGCACGAGTTACCCCATCGGCAATAAATGACTCTAGGGCATCGAGCGCTGCTAGTTCGTCTGTTGGATCGCTCAAGTCCCCGTCGGAACTCATGTCTTTCCACTCCGCCAAGGCCGCATCTAATGCCGGATCGTCGAGTTTGCGCCACAGCACGTTCAAGCCAAATGAACCCTCTTGACCGGGGGGTAAAAACTGCGATGAGTTCCTGACTCGACCGCTGGCACGGTAGAGGGGATCGGGATTGAAAGCGTAGGTTTCGTCGGGGGAGTCGGGGGAACCAATGCTTTGGAGATTGAGGAATTCGCCGTTGTTAAGTAACCCTTCTATATCCAGGGTGGAAATATCCAGGGTGGCACTGTCGGCAAATAAGGTGGGGTCGATGCTGTCGCCGCCGATGGAAATGACTTGAGCTTCGTTGGTGAAATCGAGGAACTTGAAATTGACGATTTCATCCCCAGCACTCTTTTGGAGATCGGCATGGAAGTAGAGCGTCCCGTCAAAACTCACCCCCGCATACTCGGGAAGTGCCGCGTCCGACCCTAATGTACCCTGGATATCGACGGAGACTAGGGACTCGGTACTGACCCGCGCGTTGACGGTAATGGTTTTACTCTCACCGGCGGCAATGCTGTCGAATTCAACTTCGAGGGTGCGCGAGTTCCCGTCGGTGTCGAGTTCGCTGCCTCCATCGGTATCGAGACTCACGACCTCCAAACCGATGGGTAAGACTTGGCTGAGGTCGTCGAACACCACCACATCCGTCGCGTCTGTCGTACCGGTGTTGTCCACGGTAATGGTGAAGGTCACGTCATCGCCGGGAGAGGCGATAAAGCGATCGGGCGTACCATCTCCATCGGTATCGACTTCGCTCTCGACTTGGGTAATTTCTTTGGTGAGTTCGAGTTCGACGGGGTCGGCAACAGTAACGGTGGCACTGGCGAAGTCGTCTTCGGTCGCATCGCCGTTATTGACAGCCGAATCGGGATCGAACTGGTTGGCAGCGACGATTTCGGCAATGTTGGTATAAGCTTGCGGGTCGGCTTCTTCGACGACGGTGGCGGTAATATCGAGGTCGGTTGTCTCTCCCGAATCTAAAGAACCTACATCCCAAATTCCCGTTAGGGGGTCGTAAGTACCGAGATCGGGGGTGGCACTGACGAACTCGAAGCCCTCCGGCAACAAGTCTTCCACTTGAATCCCAGTGGCATCGGCAGACCCATCGTTGGCAACGGTGAGGGTAAAGGTAACATCCTCTCCCACAGCAGCGGAGGTCGACGAGATGGTTTGGTCGAGGGACAGGTCTGCGAGTTCTCCCAAGGCTTGGCTGCCGAAGGACCATTCTTCAAAACGCGCGTTGGCCCATTTGAATTTGGAATAGAGGTAAACATATGGGTCCCCTTCCCCGAATTCTTCTTTGGGGAAGTAAATCAGTGCATCTCCAGAATCCACTGCCGGACTGAAGGAATCATCTAACCTGACGGTATTGTCTCCGTTGCTATCGAGATCGAGAATTGGGTCGAGTCCCGCCAGTTGCAGCGTGGATGGGTCGTAGCCGCTTAAGTTGCCGACATCTGAGGTGTAGAGTCGTAACTCGTTTAAATCGATAGTGGAAGCGTTGCGCCCTTCATTGAGTCTCAGACGCACCTCGACGTATTCTCTCTCGTCAATGGTGAGGGTGGGTAGATCGGAGAGTTGGATCGATCGGGTTCCATTGCGTTTGGTTTCAAATTCTTTGGTGCCGTCGGTGTTATATCCTTCCCCAGTATCTTGATTGCTGACATTTCTAATGCGAAGAAATGAAGTGGCATTTTCGCCGGAAACATCCGTGGAGGAAAAAAGGATACCGTTGAGTTCGCCGGTGCCGATTAATTCTAAATTGCTAGACATGTTTGAACCTTCGTGAATTTGTGTAGGTGTTTGCACGGTAGATACTTCCCCAACCCCTTCGTCTGAAATCCGCTTAAATCGTTACTGTAAAACTCTGCTCGATCGCCCCCCGTCAGCTTAGGCTCAATCCCAGGAAAAGAAATGACGGTTCCCCACCTGATACAGTAAGTTTTAATCCGGATTTAATATCATCTCAATGCACCCACTCACACTCTAAAGTAAATATTTTTCCTCCAAGTCTTAATTTTTTATTTAATCGAATAAGTATCTCGAATAAACCAAGCGAACTCAATCAAAAACTTGCATAAAATTAGATTTTTTTTGAGAAAATTAAATATTTTTTGTTTCTAACTTTATTTTTACTGTTTTTATAAAATTTTATTTTTTGTTAATATCGGCATGTAGATTTAAAAAAAATTACAAGCATGAGATATTTGACAATCAATTGATTAAGATTGACTCGCGAGTGAATATAGGTGTCAAATATTCTTATAGTTTTGACATGATGCTTTTAATATGTTAAGTTCATATTTTTTGAACAATTGTATTGTTACAGATAAATTATGTTCGGGCAAGTCAAAATCAAAAACTTTAAAATATCTGTACAAATACGGAATGTAGATACATCAAATCGATACCATTTTCAGGGATTCTTAGAGAAATAAATTGATTGAATAAAAAGTTTCGGTAAAGCTCGATCTGCTCTACTCCCTCGATCGAAACAGAACAAATTCAATGAGTTAACGTCCGTTTTGGATCGGACTGTTTCCGGTGAGGGGAACTCCGGAACGGGGAATGGAGTACTTTCCCCCCCAGAGACCAGATGTACCCAGTGTTACAGCCTGACTTTCAGGAGGCTTGCCGACCGCCCGAACGCGATCGAGAGTCGGCATCCCGGCGAGGCAGCTTAAGCAAAACTGACATGAACTCAAATAGCAACTGCTATCGCAACTACCCTGTTAGGTACGGACACTGGTGAAGGCGATCGATCTGAAGCAGGCGTTTCTGGGGCACAGAGATACTGATGTGAGATAGAACGTCTTAACGGTCCTGACGACTGCGATATCTAGCAGTTCGTGCTGGTACCATTACACATTGTCAGTCATGGGAAATGGGGAACGGAGAATCGGGAATAGAAAAAACCTATTCCGTCCATTATTTAAGTCAACCAGTGCGACGAGCTATCTATCAAATCCGGATGAATTACTACTTTTAAATTGAGGCTGACCGTTACCAGTAAACGAAGACTCAGCCATCGGAAAAGAGATTTTTTGACCAATTCTATATAGTCAGTGTATACCCGGATTTTAGATGATATGTCGCGTTCATCAAAACAATAAATCTAAACCGAAACCCGAACGGAAAACCCAAATCGATCGGGTTGATTTTCCCTTCTCGATCGCGAAGATTGCTGCGATTTTGCCGGTGAGTGCGGGCGATCGTCCCGGCGATCGTCGAGAAAATAAGTGGTCATATTCCCCTTACCTTTAATCAAGATCGGACCCCGTTTTTCCAAGACGAACTGATGTCGAATTTGTTCGTAGGTCGCTGGGGAAACCTGTATTTTCCCTGGAACGCCGTGGGATTCCATGCGGCTGGCCGTATTCACCGTATCTCCCCACAAATCATAATTAAACTTTTTAATTCCGATGACACCGGCCACTACCGGACCCGTATGGATGCCAATGCGCAAGCTTAAGGTTTGATGGTTGCGGGTGTTAAAGTGAGCGATCTCTTGTTGCATTTCCAAAGCCATTTGGGCGACGGCAACAGCGCTATCTTCCATCGGTTTGGGCAGTCCGCCCACCACCATGTAAGCATCGCCAATGGTTTTAATCTTTTCGAGACCGTGCTTGTCGCTGAGTTTATCGAACTCGGAAAAGACCTGATTGAGCAAGCGCACCAACTCCGTGGCGGAAATTTGCGCGGATAGTTCCGTAAACCCGACGATATCGGCAAACAAAACCGTCACGTCCTCAAAATCTTCGGCGATGATACCCTGTTCCCGTTTGAGACGCTCCGCGATCGCTTCGGGCAAAATATTCAGCAGCAGGCGTTCGGTCTGTTCTCGTTGCTGACGTAGGGCCGCTTCCGTGCGTTTGCGCTGGACGAATTGACCCAGTTGCCCCCCCACCAAACGCATCATGCGCATCATATCTCGATCGGGCGATCGCACCTCCCGCGAAAATAACGTCATCACCGCGATCGTCTCGTTGCCAATTTGAATGGGGAAGCCGAAGGCACAGCGCAGAGATTGGGTGGTAACAGAAGTGCTGCTTTTAAAACGACGATCGCGAACCCAATCGGGAATCCACTCCGACTTTCCCGTCTGCCAAATTTGACCGGGAATGCCTTCGCCGGAGGCAAACGCTTTCTGTCGGGCCGCTATCATCCATCGAGACAAGTCCACCGAGGGGTCCGACCACGCCGCAACACAACTCAATTGCAGGTTGAGGTGGGATTCGTCTCGGGGTCGATCGGGTTCGGTATTCGGCAGCCACAACTCCCCCAAATCCCAGCGGAGGTGTTCGCAAATGCCTTGTAACACTTTGGGGATGGCATCTTCAATGGCGATCGCCTCGGACAGGGTTTGAGTGACGATCGACTGGGCGATCGTCCGTTGTTGGGCGCGAAGCTGTTTGGTGACGTCGCGACCGACATAGATGAGTTCTTGCCAGTTTTGCCCTTCGTTGGGAATCACCGAACAGGAAAAGGCAACCGTTACGTTTTCGCCATTTTTACACCGGCAAATCAGTTCGATATTTCTGAGGATTTCCCCGTCTTCAGCCAGTAGATATCGTTGAATTTCTGCAATATCGAAGTTGGGATCGTCGAGAACCCTTAAGATGTGCTGCCCCACCAGTTCCGAGGATTCGTAGCCGAGGAGGGCAACGGTGGCGGGATTGATTTTTTGGATCGTCCCCGACAGATCTGTCACCATCAAAGCATCGGCCATGGAAGTGACGATATTTTGGGTATAGGATTCGGAGACCGATAACCGATCGACCAGGAGCATCATCTCATTGGAAGCCTGCACCAGGGTTTGCTCCAAAGTCATCCGATCGGTCACATCTTCTAAAAAGAGAACGAATCGATCGTTCTGTTGCGGGTGGGCGATGGCGTAAAGATCGAGATAGCTGGGGGCGTCGGGCTGAAAATGGCGAAGGATACCTCTCAAGACAAATTCTTGGCGCTCCCCTTGCAAAATCTCTGCGAAAATCTCCTCCATGCCACACAGTTCTGGAAATCCCATGGCGATTTCGACATCGACATCGAGGTCAGTCGGGTTGTCAACAAATCGAGCACTTCCCTCAGACACGCGCACAATTCTCAAGGCACAGTTGAGAATAATGTATTCAACGTGCGGCGGCACGAAGGTTTCTGGATTTGAAGAACTCATCATAGATGCTTGTTTTCGGGTGTTATCTCCAGTTTGGCTCGTTTGTTCCCGTGGCAAGAGATCGTCTGACAATATCTCCCGTGTTCTCCCGTACTCCTCTCATGCCCAGTTTTGAGTTCAATTGCGAGGGCTCGACGGAACTGAATATGCTTCCGATCGATCCTAGTGTGACAAATCCTCAAAGGGTTTGGGTTCGATCGGACTGAATTCATTGCTGTAGCCGATAATCTCGATGCGCATTGCGGGATTTTCGTCGAGCAAGGGTTTGACCCGAGTGACTTTGGTCTCCAAGTCGATCGATTCAAGTTCCGCAGAACCGGGTTTGAAGTAGATTCGGGTATCGATTTTCAACGGCTGCGTGCCGACGGTATTGGTCACCGACTCAACTCCGGGAATCTTCTCGAAGGCTTGGGTGACCTGTTGGGCTTCGGAGGCATCGGTCACGGTCCCATTACCGCCACCTGTCTTCGATCGTACAGGGCACGAATGGTGTTTCCTTCCCGTTCGTTGAAAATATTTACTGTTGGCTCGACTTCTGCTGTTGTCAAGCTGGGATGAGGTGGGACGCGCACGGTGGCGATCTGAGAGTGGATGCTTGTTCGAGGGGACTAAGAGTCATAACGATAGAAAATGATGAATAGATGACAACTCGATTCCAGATGTTTTCCTCTGATATCACGAGTTTGACGCAACAACAGAAGCTGCTCGGTTACACTCACTCATATCCAGTTCGGTTGAATACTTATAATTCACCGTGAAACGAGCAGGCAATCGCTGGGGGAGAGAATTTGAGAAGAGATTAAGCATTTGCGCCCAATTCTCACGAATTATCCGAACTTGAGATCGCTCAACACGAAGGAGTTCGGATTTCAGCACCTATAGACTGTACCGGGCACGGCGTTCTATGGCCATCCACAGATTCTCGAGCCGTACCCTTTGACGTAACCCCAAACCATCTAGCCGAGAAATTTTATTGAGGAGAAATGACGGTTTTCCCAAATCCTGATACTTTCATCTTATATCCCCACTTCGATCGTGTCAGGATGTTCGTGATGCCACGTGCAACTTAATTATCCCAAACCTAACAGCACCGGCTTAAAGGGAAAGGGGGATCGGGTCGGCTCGATCGCGATATAGCTTTGCTTCAAGTTGCACGCCGCCTTAATTACTTCTAAATACAAATCCATCAATACCAGTAAAGTGATAGTCTATCGAGAAAAAGTCAACGGTTCTAGAGCTAAATCCGATCGAATTCAACGGATTACTTAATCTCGCTAAAAATTTAACACATAGAAATGTTTTTTTGTCAATAAATACGTAACGCAAATGTAAGCCCGATCGCAGAAAAAGGCAGAGAGTTTTGTGGTTCGATCGCAATCAAGGAAACGATATCGACAATGACTCAAACAATTTGGATCGCCCGACACGGAAATCGGATTGACTTCGTTCGTCCCGAGTGGTTTAACACCGCCAAGCGCCGTTACGATCCCCATCTATCCCCCGATGGCGAAGTTCAAGCCCGAGAATTAGGTACGCGCCTCCAAGGTGAAGGGATCGCGCATATTTTTGCCTCTCCCTTTTTACGCACGGTGCAGACTGCAAATTACGTTGCCGAGGCACTCGATTTACCCATCAAATTAGAATGGGGTTTGTGCGAATGGCTCAATCGGGAGTGGATGAACAAGATGCCCGAAACCCTACCCCCAGAAGCCTTGAAAACCCATTTTCCTCGCATCGATTTGAGTTATCGCTCTCTGGTGCAGCCTCAGTACCCCGAAACCGACGAACTCTGCTGGCAGCGCACGGCAGAGACGGCAAAGTGCCTGGTGGAGCGATATTCCACCGACTTATTGTGGATCGGACATGGAGCGTCGGTTGCCGGTACGGCAGTCGGACTTTTGGGAGAATACCGAGAAATTAATGCATCTCTTTGCTGTATTGTCAAGCTCGCGCGCCGGGATACTCGATGGGTGATGGAACTCAACGGCGATACCTCCCATTTAAGTCAGCCTCAGACAAAGATTCGATTTAATTAGAGAGGTTGGGCGATCGCGATTGAAATCGCTCAAACGCCGATCGATGTTCGATCGGGGCAGCAGTTTTTCGTGAGGAAATTTCAGGGTTGCGCTTCACGATTTTCTGACTTTTTCAACCTTCGCTCCACTGACTGAATGCGATCTTGACGCACAACCCGATCGTTGACAATCTCGATTAGTTGGCATCGATCGATTAACCTCATCTCATCGAAATCAAAAGAGATATTCTGACTCTTTACAGTTCCTTCAATCCGTTCGTTCGAAGATTGAAATCATTTCACGTTCGAGACCAAATATCGCCAGCAATCGATTAAAAATGCTAGTTTGAAAGTAAATTCACGTCTTTCCCAGATTCAGTGGTGTATCGGTGTTACTTCGATTCTCAGTCTAAAAAAATGAATTTTAAACCGATCGGCAATTCTGTTTTAGCAACGGGTTTAATGAGTCTGATTTTCTTAGCACCCACGACCGGTTTGAGGGGGGCAAGCTACGCTCGCACCGCCTTTAGCAGTCCGGGGGCTAAAGTAAATTTTTCTCCTCCGAATCAAGATGCTCCAGGCTCTACCGTTGGGGGGGCCAGTCGCGGCTGGGGGATTTGTATTACCGAACCCAACGATAATTTCATTGCGTTAATGCCACCAAGCAATTTAGGATTGACCCTCAATACCCATCCCACGATTTGGCTGTACGTTCCGGCAACATCTGCCAATGCCGTCGAACTCGTCTTCAGCCACGAAGATGGCACCGAAATCTTGCGAAAAACCGTGGCAATGCCAGAACAACCGGGAATTGTCAGTTACACCCTCGACGAATCGGATCTGCCAGCGTTACAAGTCGGCAAAGATTACCATTGGTATGCCAGCATTCTGTGCAGCGATACCGATCGCTCTGGAAATGCGATCGTCGATGGTTGGGTGAAGCGCATCGATGACTCCACCCTCGGACAAAAGCTCGCCCAGGCAGCAGAGGAAACCCATCCTGCGTTGTACGCCGAAGCGGGAATTTGGTACGAAACGCTCGAAACTTTAGCCCACTTGCGCCGCACTCAACCGAATAACTCGGAAGTCACTTCGAGTTGGCAAGATCTACTGCAATCAGTGGGTTTGGACAGTCTTGCAGAGGTTCCGTTGCAATAGTCTGGCTGGGCAATTGGGGACGGATTTGAGGAGTGGGGGGAGAGTGAATGGAGAATGAACAATGGGTCAGTTGCAACATCCCATACCCATTGGTGAAAGGTTAAGCGGACGTGCCACCTGTCAAGGGGAATGGGAGATCGACATTGCTCGACCATCGGAAACCGTTGAGACCTGAAGAGTCAATCGAGGGACAACACTAAATATGGGGCTTGACAAACGAGAAATTTCCTCAACCCTTCACCAATGCCCCATACCCAATACCTCTTTCACCAATGTCCGTCAAAGTTTTCGACTCATGACAAAACTCTTCATGCAAGCAACTCGGGGTAAAGTCATCTTTGTTCTCGGTATTTCCTGGGTTCTGGGAATCGTACCGAGGGCAGTATTTTCCCAATCCATCGTCCCGGCAACCGATGGTACGGGAACGATTGTTACGCCTGAGGGCGATCGATTCAATATCGAAGGGGGGCAACTCTCCGGCGACGACGCGAACCTCTTCCACAGCTTCGAGGAATTCGGCTTAAGCGAAGGGCAAATCGCTAACTTTATTGCCAACCCCCATCTGGAAAATATTTTGGGGCGGGTGACGGGGGGTCATGCGTCCTATATCAACGGTTTGATTCAAGTGAGTGGGGGGGATGCCAATCTCTTTTTGATGAACCCCGCCGGGATGGTGTTCGGACCCGATGCGGCTTTGAACGTCCCGGCTGATTTTACCGCAACCACAGCGACGGGAATTGGATTGGGCGACAACTGGTTCAACGCTTTTGGAGACAATCACTGGTCGGCATTGCTGGGAAGTCCAAATGCCTTTAGCTTTGCAACCTCCGAACCCGGAGCGATCGTCAATGAAAGCAATTTAGCGGTTTCTACCGGACAGAATCTGAGCTTGTTCGGGGGAACGGTTGTCAATACCGGGAATTTAAGCGCTCCAAATGGCAATATTACTGTGACCGCAGTTCCTGGAGAAAGTCTCGTTCGTTTGAGTGCGGCCGGCAACGTGCTGAATCTAGAAATTACAGAGTTCTCGGATTCGGCGACCCCACTATCTTTACCGCAATTGCTAACGGGTGGCGCATTTTCGGGCAATGCCAGTCAGCTTGTCGTCAATGGCGATGGGACGGTGAGTTTGGTGGGGTCTGAAGTCGATATCGCGCCGGGAGATGCGATCGTTTCGGGGTCGGTGTCGGTACGCGGCAACTCGAGTCATGAGGAATTGTCATTACCCAGCATTCAAGTATTGGGAACTCGCGTGGGACTGTTCGATGCGCACCTCGATGCTTCCGGCGTTGGGGGAGGTGGGAATATTTTCCTCGGGGGAGATTTTCGAGGGGAAGGCGATCTTCCGAATGCGCGGGTCACCTTGGTTGATGGTAACTCGTCAATTTTTGCGGATGCGATCGCATTCGGAGATGGCGGGGAAATTATCCTCTGGGCTGACGATACCACCGCATTTTGGGGCAAGATTAGCGCCCGTGGGGGAAGCGATGGTGGCAATGGTGGATTTGTGGAAGTCTCGGGGAAAGACACGCTGATTTTCCGAGGAGACGTTGATACTCGCGCCCCCCAAGGGTTGTTGGGAATGTTATTGCTCGATCCGGTGGATATTACCATTGCTGCCGGTACGGGAGATGGGGCAACGGATGGAGATGATACCTTTGCTGGCAACCCCTCGGGAACGGTGGGGCAAGTTGAAGCTGCCGATACTGCCCCCACTACCATTTACCAGTCGGAGTTGGAAGGTCTCTCAGGGGATACGGATATCGTCCTCGAAGCGAGCAACGATATTACTTTAGAGGATGGCGTATCGCTGTTTTTAGCACCGGGTTCCGGTTCGGTAACGTTTACAGCCGACTCCGATCGCGATGGTGAAGGGGCCTTTTCCATGAGTCCCGCCGATAGTATTACGGCTCTGGGGCGCAATTTGGAGATTTCCGGGGCCGGGATTACCGTGGGGTCGATCGATACCTCGGATATCGGCATGGGGGGTGGCAATATTTTCCTCAATAGCAGTGGCGACCTCAATGCCCTAGATAGTCATCTGTTCACCTCAGAAGGGGGAAACATTACCCTGAGTGCAGTCGGCAACCTCAATACAGATTTTAGTGTGATTCAAACCTCTGCTGGGGGAAATATTTCCCTGAGCGCAGGGGGAACCCTCGATGCTTCTGGGAATTTTATCGAAACCTCTGCCGGGGGAGAGATACTCTTAAGGGCGGATGGGGATGTCAGCGCTATTGATGCGGGTTTATTTTCTCTGAGTGATTTCGCCGACGCTGGCAAGATTACCGTTGAAAGTACCAATGGCTCGATCGACGCATCTGCCATCATCGTTCAAACCTTTGCCAATGGGGGGAATGGGGGCGCTGTCACCGTCTCAGCGACTGGAGATATCATCGTCGGTGATATCGATGCGGGAAGTTTCGATTTTGACGGTGCGGGAACCAGGGGAGGCACGATTACCATCGAAAGCGGTGGTTCGATCGAGACGACGAGTGGCAATAACATTTCTTCGTCGGCCCTGTCGTTAGGGGGTTTGGCAACGGGAGGAAATATTACTCTGATTGCCGAAAACGATATTATCGCCAACGGTTTAGATGTCTCCACCGAAGATGCTTTTGGTTTCAACCCGATCGTCGCGGGCAATATTAACGTTACCAGTCGGAACGGTTCGATCGAAATTCGAGATAATATCCAAGCCCAAGCCAGTGGCAGTGGTTCTGGGGGTAATGTCAATCTTGAGGCTCGCGATAATATTACCGTCAATGCCCACATTGACGTGAATGGTTCTGAGGTTGGGGGAGATATTACCCTCGCCAGCACGAGCGATGACGGCACGATCGATACTCGGAATGGATTTCTGAGTACGTTTGCCATTGACGATGTCGGGGTTGACGCGCGGGCGGGTAACGTAACGATCGCCTCTGGTGGAGATGTCTTAACGAGTACGATTAACTCCCAAGCCGGTATTCAAGGGGGTGAAATTCAAGTCACCAGTCGCAATGGCAGCATCGATACCCGTGCGGGAACCCTCGTCACTCAATCGACCTATGGAACGGCTGGGAACGTCACCCTCAACGCCAATGGCAGCGTCACCAGCCAGACGATCGCCTCTAGTGCCCCATTGCGCGGGGGCAACCTCCACATCACCAGCACCAACGGGGGAATCAATACCAGTGGGGGAGATTTGGGCACGTTGTCGGAAAATGGCAATGCGGGAGACGTCACCCTCGAAAGTCGCGGTAATATTACCACGGCCAATATTGCATCGAGTTCTCAAACTGGGGATGGCGGTCACCTCAGCCTCCGCAGTACCCAGGGCAACATCGCCACCGGCAACCTGAACACTTTCACCAACGGCAACGGTGCGGGAGGGCAGATCGACCTCGCTAGCAATACGACCGCGACCAGTTCTGTGACGACGGGAAATATTAGCACCCGATCGAATAACGGAACTGCTGGTGCGATTAACGTCACCGCTTATAGCAACATCCAAGCCAATGACATCCAAACCTTCGGCCGACTCGATAGTGGGGATATTACCCTAGAAATCCTCGACAGTGGCGATTTGAGTGCGGGAAATATTACCACCGAAACCACGGTTGGGGTGAGTGGCAATATTACCATTAACGGCACGAACGTTGAAACGGCGAACGTACAATCCATTGGCACGACAGGGTCGGGGGATATCGAAATTATCGCCGCCGATGGCATCACCACCCAAACCATTTCCACCACTACAAATACCGGAGATAGTGGCGATATCGATACCACCTCTGGCGGCGATACGATGACGGGTGACGTGACGACGAGTTCCGGGCGCGGGAATAGCGGGGATATTGATGTGGATGCCGGAGGAGAGATCGCCACGGGAGATGTGACCTCCGCTGGAGACGAAGAGAGTGGCGATGTTCGCCTCAGTAGCGGCGAGGGCAGTATCGAAACCGGTGACATCGAAACCGAAGCCCGACATGGGGATAGTGGGGAGATTGAGGTTGATGCGCAAGGGAATATTACCACGGGGGAGGTTCGATCGACGGGCGGTGGTAATAGCGGCGACATCACCCTCACCAGTCGGGAGGGCAACATCGACACCGGGGATATCGCCAGCAGCGCCCAAACGGGAACCTCCGGAGATATTACGGTAACTGCAGCCGGGGATATCGAGACGGGAGATGTGACCTCGACTGGGGCCCAGGGGAGTGGCGATATTATCCTCACCAGCCAAGTTGGGGCGATCGAAACCGGGGAAGTGCAAACGGATACGGGGGTGGTGCGGATTGACGCGCCGGAAATCTTGCCGGTTCTTAGGGATGTGAATGTTGAGACGGTTGAAGATCTTGATGCGAGTCAGACAGATATCGCCGATTCAGGGGCGATCGCCTCGGAGACGACCTCACATCTAGAACTGGCAGCGGATTTAACCGTCGAACCCGTTGAGCAAAGCACAACATCGACTCTGGAAACCAATCTCGACACCCACGATTTAGGGCAATTTGATACAAATGTGCTGCAGACCGATGGGCAAGGAACTACCGGGGAGTCTGCTGAGGTACTCGTGATGGAAACGGTCGCCGCAGTGGCGTCTCCAACCGCTGATGTGTCGGTATTGCCAGCATTAAGGAACCAGACGGAAGCCTCTCTGGATGTGGGCAATCTGGTGGAAGGGTTGGGATTACTCGATCGCCTCTACACTCAAGAATACGAAGACCACTTCCGGGAAAACTTCAGTACCGCGCAACCGACGGTGTTTGAAATTCAAGCGAAATTGGGTCAGATCGATCGAGAAACGGAGACCAAAACCGGCGTGATTTACACCATGGTGCGGGACGATCGCTTGGAGCTAATTTTAGTGGCCGTAGGAAGCCCTCCCATTCATCGCACCATCGAAGGGGTCGATCGGCAAACCCTCCTCGATACGGTGGCGGCGTTGCGTCGGGAAGTGACCGATCGCACTCGCTTGCAAAGCACATCCTATCTCAAACCGGCCGGGCAGTTACATCAATGGCTGGTGAGTCCCGTGGAAGACCAGTTGCAAGCTTTAGGGGTCGATACGCTAATCTTTTGCATGGATGAAGGATTGCGCTTGCTACCCATTGCCGCCCTCCACGATACGGAACAGTTTTTGGTGGAGAAATATGGCTTGAGCATTATTCCCAGTCTCGGACTGCTGGATTTGAACTATATCAACTTGCAAAACGCTCAAGTGCTGGCGATGGGGGCTTCGGAGTTTGCCAGTCAGTCACCCCTGCCGGCCGTTCCCGCAGAACTCTCGCTCATTACTGGAGATTTAGAGATTTTGCAGGGGAATGCAACGACGAAAGAGAAAGCCAATTCCACATTTGCATCGGGTTTGAGAAACGGGCGAGCGTTCCTCAACAACCGTTTCACCCTCGATACCTTGCAAACTCAAAGCCAGCAGCAGCCCTTTGGCATTTTGCACCTCGCCACCCACGCCCAGTTTCAACCGGGGCAACCGGAGAATTCCTATATCCAATTTTGGGATGAATCTTTACCTCTCGATCGCTTTTCGGATTTGGGATTGGAGAAATCCTCCTTTGAGTTGTTGGTGTTGAGTGCTTGCCGGACGGCATTCGGAGATACCCGCGCCGAGTTGGGGTTTGCGGGATTGGCGGTGCGGGCTGGAGCGCAATCGGCTTTGGCGAGTTTGTGGTACGTTAGCGATGATGGCACTCTGGCGTTGATGTCGGAGTTTTACAGCCATTTAGACCGAGTAAAAGTGAAAACCGAGGCTCTGCGACAGGCACAAATTGCCATGATTCGGGAGCGGGTTTACCTGAGTCAAGATAAGTTGTATTTCTCTCAAGCCAATGAGGGGTTGGTGTTGCCGGAGAATTTAGTGCGATCGGGTCGTCGATCGCTCTCTCATCCTTATTATTGGTCGAGTTTTACCACCATTGGCAACCCCTGGTAGGAGAGCAAAGCAATACTGCTCTCGCACTCGAGTGCTCAGAGCCGATCTCTAATGCGAGCTTATTGGTATAGCGCTACGCAAATGTGTTAGGAAATCTACAAAATCTATAAGCTATATAGCGCTACGCGCTTAGGTTAGGACGTTCAGAAAAATGGTCCATTACCCAGAGGGGAAGACGGAGATAACAGTGTCCTAACGTATGTGCGTATTGCTATATCTGAGCTAATTGTTCAAGGTATGCCCTTCGTTTACCTTCATCTCGTTCGCGGTAGCCATATGTTTTTTTTTGCGCGACCAACCAATGGTCTTCAATGCACGTGATATCGTCCGAGTGCTCACTGGCACTTCCCACAGTTGAGCCATTTGAGCTTGGGTTTTGTCCCCATGGTCGCGGGCAAATTGGGTAAATCCTTCCCAATCACTGATTTTACGGCTCGTTCGATGGGGACGGTTTGACAACGCCCGGTAGTCACCCGTTTGTGCTTGCCGCTTGAGCCATAGGTTGATGGTATTACGGCTTAACCCAAACACTTGAGCCGCTTGGCTTTTGGGCATACCGTCGAGTTGAATGGCATTGACTACCTTTTGCCGTAGGTCGTAACTATAAGCTTTTGCCATCTATCTGTTCGTCTCTAAAGAAGAATTCTATTCTATGTCCTAACACTCCTGACCATAGCTATATTATCCAAAACTGACGTTGACCTAGTGCAGCGCGGCAGAAATAACTGACCAGCTTTCAACCGCTGAAAGTTATGTACAGTAAGCATTTTGCATTTTGCATTTTTAATTCCGCCTCGCGGCACTAGTACTTTGCCACAATGATTTTGACAGGTAGGGGTAGTGCCACTGTGCCTCCTTCATGCGGGGCGATTCTCTGAAGGAGACGCTTCGCGTTAGCGTTAGCCATGCCGCAGGCTATACGCGGGGGGTTTCCCTCCACTACGTTCCGCCCTGACAAAATTACCCGTCATAATTTCTGTGGTGGAGTACTAGGCTAGACCCAAATCTCCGATGGATGTAGAATTTAAACTATTACGATCGTGTTTTAGCGTGATGATTGTTGGAACCACACAAGCCGCACAAATTTTAAAAATCTCCACCCCTCGACTGAGAATCCTGTTAATTGCCGGTCGAGTCAAAGGTGCGTACAAAACCGGAAAAATGTGGTTGATCCCCCTCTTTGGCGGCAAACCGATCGTCTCGAGAGGTTCGAGAGGTCCCGCTCCCCGTTGGCGCCATGGCAGAGTCCCAGCCAAAACCATCGTCCACGTCAACTCCCGAAAAATTCAACAAAATTGCAAAAATCAAACGCGAGAGCCCGTCATCACCGTCAAAAAAGGTCGCTCGAACATCTATGGATATGAGGTGGAAATACCCGGAGGATGTCGCATCGTGTATCGTCCCGACAAACCGTTCTGTGGGGCGAAAGTCTGGATCGAAACCTTTTACGATGTCAAAGTCCTAGGTTTGCCAGCAGCCATCGGTTCGGGCTAGCCTCTCCGGGGCGATCTATAGCAGTCGCCACATTGGGCGCGGACAACACCAGACAATTGTGCGATCTTGCTTACAGCGGTTTTCAAAAATATTGACCCCGAACGCGAGTTCACTCAAAAAATGCGAACAGACATCGGTGATGTAGGGGTCATGCCTCCGTGCCGACCCCGTTTCAAGTGCCTGGGGTCTACCATTATGAAAACCGCTATAAGTCTCCCCCCATTGGTCAGCGTTCCCTTGCTAGGTCAGCGTTCCCTTGCTAGGTCGGCGTTCCCTTGCTAGGTCGGCGTTCCCTTGCGTCTTTCGCCGACGCGGGGTCCGACCTCTTGCCGCCGACGCGGGGTCCGACCGCTCCCGAAGCCCCCCATGCCCCCGAAGCCCCCGAAGCTCACTCAAACCGGAATTGTAAGTGTTTAACCGAACTTGATATTACCGCCTGTGGCTTAACCCGAACCGACGTCGATCGACCCACCAGTGTGTCACACGAGGTTCACCGCCAATCTCCGACCAAGAGGTAGGGTGCCCAGTATAGGGGCGCATTGTGACTGCTATCCCCGTGCAAAAATGCCAGTTGGGCGCTGCGCAGAGCTTCGGCACGATTCGCACCGGCAACGAGGGATTGGTAGAAATGTCCCGCAAACTCCACAGCCAAGTCATCTTGGAGACTCCACAGGGAGGCAACCGTACTGCGGGCTCCCGATCGAACTGCAACTCCGGCGAGTCCCAAGACGGCTCGCGTATCCCCCGGTGCGGTTTCGCAAGCACTCAGAACGAGTAAATCGATGGCTTTGGCGCGATCGGGATTTTGAGGTCGGAAGAGGCGATCGAACTCGCGAATCTCGATCGGACCGTCAGCGGCGAGAATATATGTATTTTCGGCTTGGGAACTAAACTGACCGTGGGTGGCGATATGCACCACTTGGAAATCCTGGGACTGGATTTGGTTTTCGAGATTGCTTCGATCGAACTCTTCATTGAGTAACTGTTCGGTATTAGATACAACATCTTCAATGAGTTCTAACTCTTCTGGGACGTGGGGAAGAGGCGAACACTCGCAATCAGGAGGAGGTTCGCTCAAACCAGCCGCCAAAACCGTCAACTCCCCAGCTAGCGGTTGCGCGTCTAGGAGATACAAACCCGGTTCGGTAGCGATCGGATGTTTTTCGATCAAGTATTTTTCGCCGTCGTAGAGGGCGGCCATGGGAATGTTGCGCAATGCCCCATCGAGGACGAAAACTAAAGTTTGATTCTCGGTGAGTTGAGAGGCAATCGGCGCGATCGACCATTGGTAGACTTGGTGAGATAGTCGCTCGATTTCCCGGATGGCGTAGGGCTTTTCCAACGCTTCGCGCAGGTCTGTGAGAGTCTCGACGAGGTCGGATTGGGGGATTAAGGTACGGTAGTGCGATAATTCAGATTTTCCCGGCAATCGCGCGATGAATTCTAACCGATCGGCTAAGATAATCCCGTAAATCGCCACTGACTGGGGATCGAGGCGATCGATGGCTTGAGGTTCGGCATCGACGCAAGCATCGCGAAAAAAGTTATCTAATTCTGCCAATCCCAGGAGTTCGATCGCCTCTCGGGCTTGCTGGAGGTTTTCCTGGGAGGGGATTTCCGGCGCTAAGAGCAAATCTACCAACTCCCGATACACCGGTTCGACTCGATCGCGAAAATCGAACTGTACGTCCTGGGAAATGGCAACCAAATCTTGCCGCAAGGACTGTAGGGTTTTCACCGCTTCGGTGTAGGCGGCGATCGCCCCAGCTCGATCGGGTTGGAGCTGTTTTTTTAAAATCCGCCCCCACTGCCACTGCCACTGATAGGCAATATCCTGGGCTTGCATCGACTGGGCGAGCAACAGGGCATTTTGGGTATAGATTTTTGCTTTTTCCAATCGCCCCGTCCCTTCGTAGAACTGACCTAAATACCCCAGGGTATAGGACTGGGCGCGGGGGTCTGCTAAATCCTGCGCTTGGTGCGTTGCGGTGAGGAACAGCCGTTCGGCATCGGTATTGAGAGCAACATTCGTCCCCGGCAAACCCGTCACACCCGCCACAGCTAAACCCGCACCCCGTGACATTAAACTGCGGGCGAGATCGGTGCGGGCGTAGATGGTTTGGCGACCGACGGGCAACCGATCGATATTGTCCTCGATCTCCGACCAGCGGACAATTGGAGTGTCGAGTGGGAAAAAATTTTGACCCGATCGCCCCTCCCATTCCACCATTAAGCTGAGGGCATCGAGTTGGGCTTGAATCTGGGTGGTGCGATCGGCGTTGGCTGCAGCTCGCTTGTAACAGGTGAGGGCGAGGCGGGCAGAGGCGTTGGCTGCTTTAGTGGCTTCGTCGTCCTTTAACTCCCACTCTCGCTCGTAGATGGCACGGGCTGTATTTCCCAGGCTAAACTGAACTCTCCCAATATCGGTGGGGGATTGGAGTCGGGTGGCAATTTCCAGGCTTTGGCGCAACGCTCCCCCTGCCGTTCTAGGAGGATCGGTTTGGGGTGCATCTGACCCGACATCCTCCGGCAACGATCGCAACTCGCAGGTGCGATCGTTGAGATAGCCTAAATTACCAAACTTCCCCAGCACCCGCAAAACGTTGCCCTGGCTGCGAAAACCCGCTGCTTTGAGGGGGGAGTCGGGTTGGGCGGCTAAGGTCTGTTCTAGGGCTTCTAGGGTGCTTTCAGCGCGACGATATAAGCCCAATGCCTGTAGGGCACGCAGGAGATCGAGCTGGCTGCGGATCGCCCCACGTTCGTCTCCGGCGCGATCGTAGAGTTCCGTAGCACTTTCCCAATCTTCTAGAGCACGATCGTACCGTCCTCGCTCGAATTCCAGGTTGCCGCGAATATGCAGGGTTTGGGCGAAAAGGCTCGATGCTGCCCCCTCGCCGTCGGGAGAATCGAGCAGTTGCAAGCTTTGGGCAATTGCCGTTTCGGCCTCGTCCCACCGTCCCAGTTTTTGCCAGCATAGGGAAAGATTGCTCAAGGCCATCGATCGTCGCCAAGGGTCGGTTTCGGCTTCGGCGATTTGCTGCCAAATCCGCGCGGCTTCGGCAAAATTTCCTGCCCCGTAAAGGTTTCGCCCCTGGGTTTCGAGGTCGAGAGTGTTGTTTTGAAGGCTGGTATTGTACGCCCCCGGTCGATCGGAACAATCAATGCCTTCGCGAAGCGCGTGCGTCGCACACACATCTTGCTCGCGTTGTAAATCGGCATGTAAATCGGCACGATCTCCCGATGTCTTAACTAACTTGCCGGTGGCTGTATTGTGAGGGTTGCGAGCCATCCTCAGTTCGACCAAGGGAGAAAAAGGGGAAGAAAGGGGACTTGCGAAGTTCGGTGCCGGAGTCGATCGAACCGGAGTGGCCTGCACTCCGGATGAGATGTCGGGGATAACCTGCATCCCCAAGACCAAGCAAAATCCTAAAATTGCGAACCGAATTCGAGAAAAAATGCGTTTCATCTAACCTTCCTCCCCGAACTCAGAGGATTGGCAGGTGATGCGAAACTGCCCCGTACCCTGGGGGTTAACCGTCGGGGGATTCGCCGTCAGAATCACTTCGCCATTTTCTGCGATCGTCCAACCTTGGGCTTCGATGAGGCGCGTGGATTGGGATTGGGGTATCGCGTCACTAGCATTGCGATCGGCTGAGGCATCGAGGGTTACCAATTGCGCCCATCCAGATTCCCCTCGCAGTTCCCCCCGAGGAGTGGGCGGCACTCCTCCTCGTCCGATATTGACAAATTCACTCCGATCCCCATGCCGACACGGATCTTGTCCGATGAGAGCGGTGGCATCGATCGGGGTGTCGGGGAGTTCGAGCAACCCGCTACTGGGATCGACATCGGGGGTTTGAATATTCACCGTACCGTTAAACTGGGGACCGAGTTCCGAAGTTGCCGTAATGTCACTCCCTGGAGTCGCTTCCTCTCGAAACTGAGTCCCAAAGATACCCTGGGCAGTAATATTCACGCGCCCTCCCAAAGAGGCATCGGCATTGGCAGTGATGTCGCTGTTTTCCAGGGCTGTGAGAGTATCTGTCAAAATCGTAATGTTACCTCCTGTTGAGGCTCCCATTGCATTAGTCGTCACCTGACTCTGATGTCGCAACTGCAGCTCGGAGGTATTGAGCGTAATATCTCCTATATTTCCCCGAGCCGTTTCGGCATTAAGAATTCCCCGATCGAGAAAGAGTTCCGAGGCATGAATTTGGAGGTTCCCGGCGGCTCCCTCGCCCTGGCTGCTGACGCTCACTTGCATACCATCACTCACAATGAGTCGATCGGCTTGTATTGTCAAACTACCTGCATCTCCGCTTCCATTTTCGGTCACACCCACCACCAAACCGGCAGGTAACCCATCGAAGAAGTCTTGCCCCCCACTCAGTTCGATTTGGGAGGCGATAATATCCAAGGTTCCAGCATTCCCCGAACTAAAACTACCTGCGGATATCCTCCCTCCATCTCGTAGGGTCAAGCGATCGGCTTCTACACTCAAGAGTCCGCCATTGCCACCGGCATTCTCATTCACTTGACCTTCCAATCGACTGGGAACCATTCGCCCCTGACCATCCTCCCCAACACCGGCAATATCTATTTCCCCGGCAACGACGGTCAAATTTCCTGCATCCCCCCCGCCTTTGGTTGTGGTGGCAATCCTTCCACCATTTAATAAGGTCAACAGACCCGTTCCGATGGTGATATTCCCCCCACGACCATTACTTCTGTTCCCTGTCGTGGTTTCAATACTGGCACTATTGGTCAATTCGATGGATTCAGTGGCCTCAATGGTGAGATTGCCACCAAAACCATCTCGCAAAGTTGAAGCTTGAATTGAGCCTCCTTCTCGAACGGCTAAACGCTCGGTGCGAATGCTTAAAGTACCGCTTTCGCCAGTATTTTGCGAGAAGGTATCGGCAATGAGGCTACTGGGTTTTGCTCCATTCAGGGAGGTTCCCATTACTTCAATATTTCTGGCAATGATGCTCAAAATGCCAGCTTCTCCTTGTGGGGCAGCAACGGAGATGACACCGCCACCCGACACGATAAGGCGATCGGTTTGCACGTTTAACATGCCCCCGTTCCCCGTGGCATTATTGCCCATCTCCGCAATCAATCGACTCGTCCTTCCATTCATTGTTTCGCCACTCACTTCGATGTCTGGGGCAACAACGGTCAGATTTCCCCCATTCTCTCCTCCCAAAGCCGTTGAAGAGACGATCGCCCCACCAAGCACCCGTAAGCTCTCGGCGCGGAGGGTGACATCACCCGCATTGCCCCCACTCCGTCCCGTTGTTGCTGCTTCGATGCGGCTGACGCGCCCACCACCAATCTCTTCGCCCCTGACTTCAACGTGGGAGGCAACGATATTGACATTGCCGGCATCTCCTTGCCCTTTCGTGGTGGTTTCAATGCCCGATCCCTCCAATACCGTCAGGCGATCGGTTTCTAAGGTGAAGTGACCGGCATCTCCACTAGACTCGCGTTCGCTGGCCGTTCGGACAATCCCGCGATTTCTGATGTCGACGGCTTCTGCGGCATCGATCCTCAAGTCTCCACCCCTTCCTTGACCGCGCGTGGATGCCGAGATGCGAGTGCCATCGATGAGCTGTAAGCTTCCGGTTTCGATATTCACCGTCGGACCATTTCCGGTGGCTTGCCACTCGACATCGGCCAGAATGCCGCTCCGAATTTCACCATCGGAACTCACTCCCTCAAACGTCACGGAATTCGTGGTGCGGATCGTAACAGCTTCTCCGGCTTCATCTCCTAAAGTGGTAGCAACGATCGCGCTACCATCCTCCAGAGAAAGCGATCGCCCTTGCACTTGTACTGCCCCCGCACCCGGACCGCTGGTATCGATGGATGCAGCTCCAGATAAACGAAGGTCTCCAAACTCTCCAACGCCCTCGTATCCCAACTGCCAACCCGCTTCGATTGGGTTTAGGGTAACGGTGCTATTGCCCGCAACGCTGCCCAATTCGATCCGTCCGCTTTCAGCAGTGAGATGCCCTCCGTCAAAGTTTATGTTTCCTCCCACTAATGCTAAAGTTCGATCGGGCTGTACTTGGAGTCCTTGGGGTCGCTCTTCTCGAAAAAGGATCTCAACGTTTGGATGGGCGGGTTGCAGTAGTTTCGCAAATCGCAAGTTATGCCCCCCACCTGCCACTTCGATACCACCGGGTTGGGGTCCAAATTGCAAGCCGACGGGAACGTTAATCGTCAGCAATGGCGGCGCATCCACATCCACCGCACTATACAGACTGCCATCTTCAAACTGCAACGCCTGGGCCGTACTCCCCACAAAGGAACCACCGATATCTAAACTGGCATTTTCTCTGAATACCAACCCGGCTGGATTGATGAGAAACAGATTCGCCATCCCGTTGGCGCGGATAATGCCATCAATGTTGGAAATATTCCCTCCAGTGACGCGGGTAATAATGTTGTCGATAGTGAGGGCGTTGTTGAAATGGGCAATGTCGTTGCTCGGAACGTTAAAGTCTTGAAAGCTGTGGAAGAGGTTACCTCCGGTTGCAGTGCCTCCGTCGATGGTGAGAATGGTATGACCATTCGGTGCGACGATCGCATCGATCGTTGAATTGATGGGTAACGTTCCATCGGGAGTAATTTGAGCGATCGCCTCCCGACATCCTCCCAAATAGCCCAGGCTGAGACACGCCATCATCCACAAATTATAGGTTTCTTGTTTCATCTGCATTTGCTCGCTAAACGGACGTTCGATCGTCTTGCCTCCGATGTCCCCCGATTCAATGTGCTTCTCACGATCGGACATTTGCTAGAAATCAAAACTCAAATCAATTTCGATACCAAAGTCATGAATTTATTCTGGCTTTTCCCTTTTACCCCGCGTTGTCAGGTTTTAGATAATTGAGTCGCACGTGGCGTTATAGCAGTCGCCATATCGGTTAGGTCACGATTGACTGTAGGCTTCGGGGGAAAGACCTCGGCAAAATGACACAATTATCAGGTGTTGTCCGCACCCGCCCTGGCAGTTGCTATATATCCAGTTTGGAGAATTCATGACAATTAAGCGCAACCCGAGCCATCTCTTCTTGAAGTCTCTCGGTCGGCGTTCCCGATGCTCCCGTTGCACCCGATTCTCACCACAACGGTCATTATAAGTATTCAACCGAACTCGATATTATTGGCAAGTCAGGTTGAGGGCTACCGAACTTTGTCCCTGGGGGGTGACCGTCGGAGGATTCGCCGTCAGAATCACTTCGCCATTTTCGCCGATAATCCAACCTTGGGCTTCGATGAGGCGCGTGGGTTGGGTTTGGGGTATCGCGTCACTAGCGGTGCGATCGGCTGAGGTATCGAGGGTGACCAATTGCACCCATCCAGATTCCCCTCGGAAGGACTCCCGAGGCGGTGTCGGCAATCCTCCCCGCCCGGTATTGACAAATTCGCTTCCATCCCCATGGCGACACGGATCGCGTCCGATGAGGGCAGTGACATCGATCGGGGTATCGGGAAGTTCGAGCAACCCGCTACTGGGATCGACATCGGGAGTATTGAGAATAATCGTGCCGTCGATGCCGAGTTGGGAACTGGCATCAATGGAACTATTGGTATGGGTAAAAATACCCTGGGCGGTGATTGTCACGTTGCCCCCCCTGCCTTCAAAGGCATTGGCGTTGATGCGGCTGTCGTCTAAAACTAGGGTTCGCGAATTGAGAGCGATATTTCCTCCATCAGAATGATTCCCAGCTTCGGCGGTAATCTCACTTCCGTTTCGCAACCGGACATCGACGACATTATTGAGTGTAATATTGCCTTCATTTCCCAGTGTTGTCCCGGCGTTGAGAATTCCCCTGTCGAGAAAGAGTTCCGAGGCGTCAATTGTCAGACTCCCGGCCGACCCCTGACCCCGACTCCTGACGCTGACTTCCATACCATCGCTGACCGTGAGTCGATCGGCTCGTATTATCAAGTTTCCGGCATCTCCGCTTCCATTTTCGGTCACACCCACCACCAACCCAGCGGGTAACCCATCGAAGAAGTCTTGCCCCCCACTCAGTTCGATTTGGGAGGCGGTAATATCCAAGGTTCCTGCATTCCCCGAATTAAACGTTGCCGCAGATATCCTCCCACCATCTCGCACTGTTAAACGATCGGCTCGTACGGTTAAATCTCCAGCATTTCCAGTGGCTCGCGGGTTGACTTGAGCTTCGAATCGGCTGGGAACCGTCCGTCCCTTGCCATCCAACCCAACACCCTGGATATCTATCGTCCCGGCACTCACCCTCAAATCTCCGGCATCGCCTTCTCCGATTGTCGTACTGGCAATTCTCGCGCCACGCCGCAAGGTCAAGAGATCGGTTGCCACGGCGATCGTTCCCCCATCTCCACTGCTCGTCCCGCCAGTGGTCGCTTCGATTTTCGATCGGTCGGTCAATTCGATCGATTCTGTTGCCTCGATGGTGAGATTGCCAGCGTCTCCATGCCCTTCTGTCGCGGTGCCGATACTCCCTCTCTCAAAGAGTATCAATCGATCGGTTTCGATAATTAAATCGCCGGCGTTACCCCTAGACTGGCGGCCGCTCGTTGCAGTTTGGAGGGTTGCGCGATTGCCAACTTCAACGGAGTCTGCGGCATCGATTCTTAGGTTCCCGCCCCGACCGACACCTTGAGTTTGGGTGGAAATTCGAGCTTCATCGCGAACCCTGACGCGGGGGCTTGTGATGGTGATGTTGCCGCCATTTCCGGTGGCTTCCGCACCCACTTCCGCGAGCAACCGGTTTGTGTCGTTTAAGGCACTCATCAAATCGACCGATTCCGTTGCCGTAATGTTTAAATCTCCACCTCTTCCTCGACCTCGCGTTGAGACGGAGACGCGAGCACCGTCGATCAGCTGTAGGTGGTCGGTTTCAATATTAACGGTCGAACCATTGCCATTGGCTCCTAATTCAACATCTGCCAGAATACCGCTCCGAAGGGTCCGCCCGCGAGTCTTTCCCACAAACTCTACTGAATCCGTCGTGCGGATCGTAATATATTCTCCATTTTCATGGCCTAAAGTCGTGGCAACGATCGCGCTACCATCTCTCAAAAAAAGCGATCGCCCTTGCACTTGCACCGATCCCGCTCCTGGGCCGCTGGTATCGAGTGATGAGGCATCGGACAAACTGATGTCTCCAAACTGCTCGACGCCCTCATATCCGATCTGCCAACCCGATGCGATCGGGGCAAGGGTGACAGTACTATTACCCGCAACGCTGCCGAGTTCGATCCGCCCTCCTTCAGCGGTGAGATTCCCCTCAATGAGGCTTATCTCTCCTCCGACTAATGCTAAAGTTTGGTCTGACAGGACTTCGAGTCCTGAAGGTCGACGTTCTCTCGCGAGTCTCTTTTGTTCTTGACCCGATAGCAACTCGATCTCTTGAAAGCGCAATTTATGTCTGTGGCCTCGAACGACAATGTCACCAGGTTCGGGCCCAAATTGCAAGCCCACGGGAACGCTAATCGTCAGCAATGGCGGCGCATCCACATCCACCGCACTATAAAAACTGCCATCTTCAAACTGCAACACCTCGGCCGTACTCCCCACAAAGGAACCGCCGAGATCCAAGCTGGCATTTTCTCCAAATACCAACCCGGCTGGATTGATCAGAAATAGGTTCGCCGTCCCGTTGGCGCGGATGAGTCCGTCGATATTAGAGATATTGCCTCCAGTGACGCGGGTAATAATGTTGTCGATGGTGAGGGCGTTGTTGAAATGGGCAATGTCGTCGATGGGAACGTTAAAGTCTTGAAAACTGTGGAAAAGGTTACCTCCGCTTGCAGTGCCTCCGTTAATGGTGAGGGTATTGCCATCGGGAGTAACCGTTGATTCGATCGTCGAATTGATGGGTAAAGTTCCATCGGGGACAATTTGAGCGATCGCCTCTCGACTCCCTCCGAAATAGCCTAGGACCAGACTCGTCACGATCCACAAATGATAGGTTGCTTGTTTCATATGCATCTCCTCACTAAACGTACGTTCGAGCGTCTTGCCTTCGATGTCTCTCGATTTAATGTGCTTGTCACGATCGGACATTTGCTAGAAATCCTTGTTGCCAATCGATCTCTATGCCAAAGTCATGAATTTTTTCTGGCTTTCCCCCTTCACCCTTCACCTTTCCCCTGCCCCCCTGTTGTCAGGTTTTGAATAATTGAGTCGCACGTGGCGTTATTGGCAAATCCGGTTCGGGGCTACCGAACTTTTTCCCTGGGGGGTGATATTGGGAGGATTCGCCGTCAGAATCACTTGGTCGTTGTCACCGATAATCCAACCTTGGGCTTCCACGAGGCGCGTGGGTTGGGATGGGGGTATCGCGTCACTGGCGGGGCGATCGTCTGGGCGATCGAGTTTTACCAACTCCACAAATCCCTCTTCCTCCCGTAGGGATTCCCTCACAGACGGAGGCAATCCACCCCATCCGGAATTGATAAATTGACTCTCTTGCCCATCTCTACAGGGATTTCTTCCGATGAGGGAATGAATGTCGATGGGGGTAACGGAGCCCATGAGTAACTCACTGCCAGGATCGATATCGGGGGTATTGAGAGTAATCGTGCCGTCAATGCCGAGTTGGGAACTGGCGGTGATGGTGCTGTTGCGATCGGTAAAAATGTTCTGGGCAGTAATTTGAACGTTGCCCCCCCGGCCTTCAAAGGCGTTGGCATTAATCAGGCTATCGTCTAACACCAGGGTTTGCGTATCGATCTCGATATTTCCTCCATCAGAATTATTCCTAGCTTCGGCAGTAATCTCACTCCCATTTCGCAACTGCACATCGGTAGCATTGAGGGTAATATTGCCGAAATTACCACTGCCACTCAAAGTGATGGACATTCTCGCCCCATTAACAATCGACAGGCGCTCCGTTCGAACGGTTAGATTGCCGGCATTTCCGATTGCATATGGACCTACTGCGGCTTCCAAGCGACTGGGAAGACTTAACATATTCCCGCGTCTTGTGATGACAACACGTTCGCCACTCAAAAGGATATCTACCGCATTCACCTCCAAGTCCCCCGCATTGCCCGCTCCCAAAGTGGTTGTTGCAATATTGGCTCCGTCTGACACGAGCAAACCATCGGTCTCCAGGCTTAAATCTCCACCCTCTCCTTGGGCGTTTGCTCCCACAACGCTTCGCAGGTTTGCCACGTTTGAGACTTCAATGAATTCGCCTGCCCGAATGGTGATGTTGCCTGCGTCACCCTGACTGAGGGTGGATGCAGAGATGCTCGCCCGCTCTGTCACTCTCAAATGCTCCGTTTCAATGTTGATATTGCCGCTCTCCCCAGTACTACCGACTAAAACGTCGGAGAATAAGCCAGCGGTCTTTCGCCCCCCATCCCTCATCCGCCGCCGAATTCCACTGAGGGTCACATCGGTGGCCTCCAGTCTCAAATTGCCTGCATTTCCTTCCCCCGGTCTTGTCCCACCTCGCGTCGAAACCGAAACGGCGGCTCCATCCTGGGCAAGAAAGTGTTCCGTTTGAATTCTGACGTTTCCCCCACTTCCTGTTGCCTCGAATTCGACTTCTGCGCGAATACCACTCTCCATCTCAACATCAGGAGTCGTTCCAATAAATTCGATCGACTCCGTAGTGCGGATCGTGACATCTTCTCCAGCTTTATCCCCGAATGTCGTGGCAACGATCGCGCTACCATCCCTTAGAGAAAGCGATCGCCCCTGTATTTGCACGGCCCCCGACCCTGGGCCGCTAGTATCGAGTGACGAGGCATCGGACAAACGGATGTCTCCAAACTGCTCGACACCGTTGTATCCCAACTGCCAACCCGATGCAATGGGGTCAAGGGTGACGGTACCATTACCAGCAACACTCCCCAATTCGATCCGTCCGCTTTCTGCCGTGAGATTGCCCCCCATCATATTTATCTCGCCGCCCACCAATGCTAATGTTCGATCGGCTGACACTTGAAGTCCTGGGGGTCGCTCTCTTCTCAAGAGGACATCTGGGCTATCTTCGAGTGCAAATGGAAGGGTCACAAATCGTAAGTTATGCCCGCCACCTTCAACTCGAATACCACCGGGTTGGGCCCCAAATTGCAAGCCCACGGGAACGCTAATCGTCAGTAATGGCGGCGCATCCACATCCACCGCACTATAAAAACTGCCATCTTCAAATTGCAACGCCTCGGCCGTACTCCCCACAAAGGAACCGCCGAGATCCAAACTGGCATTTTCTCCAAATACCAACCCGACTGGATTGATCACAAATAGGTTGGCCGTTCCGTTGGCACGGATGAGTCCGTCGATATTGGAGATATTGCCTCCAGTGACGCGGGTAATAATGTTGTCGATGGTGAGGGCGTTGTTGAAATGGGCAATGTCGTCGATGGGAACGTTAAAGTCTTGAAAACTGTGGAAAAGGTTACCTCCGGTTGCGGTTCCCCCGTCGATGGTGAGAGTATTGCCATCGGGAGTAACCGTTGATTCGATCGTTGAATTGATGGGTAAAGTTCCATCGGGGACAATTTGAGCGATCGCCTCTCGACTCCCTGCTAAATAGCCCAAGCTTAAACACGCCACGATCGACAAACGATAGGTTGCTTGTTTCATATGCATCTCCTCACTAAACGTACGTTCGAGCATCTTGCCTTCGATGTCTCTCGATTCAATGTGCTTCTAATGATTTAGACATTTGCTAGAAATTCTTGTCGCCAATCGATCTCTATGGTTCAGTCATGAATTTTTTCTGGCTTTCCCCCTTCACCCTTCACCTTTCCCCTTTCACCCCCTGTTGTCAGGTTTTGAATAATTGAGTCGCACGTGGTGTTATTGGCAAGTCAGGTTCGGGGCTACCGAACTTTTTCCCTGGGGGGTGACATTGGGGGGATTTTCCGTCAGAATCACTTGACCGTTGTCGCCGATAATCCAACCTTGGGCTTCCACGAGGCGCGTGGGTTGGGATGGGGGTATCGCGTCACTGGCGGGGCGATCGTCTGGGCGATCGACTTTCACTAACTCCACAAATCCCTCTTCTCCTCGCAGAGATTCCTGAAGAGACGGAGGCAATCCACCCCGTCCGGTATACCCAAAGTTGCTCCCTTGCCCGTATCTACAGGGATTTCGATCGATGAGGGCATTGATGTTGATGGGGTTGACGGAGCGTACGAGTAACTCACTGCCCGGATCGACATCGGGGGTATTGAGAATAATCGTGCCGTCGATGCCGAGTTGGGAACTAGCGGTGATGCTGCTGTTGCGATCGGTAAAAATGTTCTGGGCAGTAATTTGAACGTTGCCCCCCCGGCCTTCAACAGCGTTGGCATTAATCAGGCTATCGTCTAACACCAGGATTTGCGTATCGATCTCGATATTTCCTCCATCAGAATTATTCCTAGCTTCGGCAGTAATCTCACTCCCATTTCGCAACCGCACATCGTTAGCATTGAGGGTAATATTGCCTTTGATGCCTTGTGTGGTGGTGGCATTGAGAATTCCCCCATCGAGAAAGAGTTCCGAAGCATTAATATTCAGGTCGCCTGTTGCCCCCATACCCTCACTGCGGACACTTAATTGCATGCCATCCCTGACCGTTAGTCGATCGGCTTCTACGGTCAACGTGCCTCCATTTCCCGTACCCTCTTCCTCTCCAAACACACCCGCGACTACACCGCTGGGTAATGGATCGATAAATTCTTTCCCCGGTCTCATGGCCATTGCCAATTCTCGCCCCCCACTCAGTTCGATGTGAGTTGCGGTAATTTTCACATCCCCCGCATTCCCCGAACTAAAGGTTACAGCGGATATCCTCGCACCATCTCGTAGGACCAAGAGATCGGCGTCTATGGTTAACGTGCCGCCATTTCCAGTGCCAGTTCGATTAACTTGAGTTTCCAATCGGCTGGGAACAATCTTTGGCTCGTCATTGAGTCGAGTCCCCTCTAGCTCGATCTCTCGGGCTATGACCGTTAAATTCCCTGCATTTCCCGCTCCTTGTGTAGTCGCAGCAATCTCCGAACCGTTGGTCGCGCGCAAGAGATCGGTGTGAATCATCACATTACCGCCACGTCCGCTAGACACTTCACCTGTTACTGCTCGTATGGTGGATGGAGGAGTCGGTTCTTCGGACTGTGGGGTTAAAATTTCAACGGATTCGGTCGCGTGGATCGTGATGCTACCTGCATCTCCGAAAGCGAAGGTTCCAGTAGACATTCTTGCTCCCTCATCGATCAGAAACCGTTCTGTCCGAATTTCGATATTTCCGCTATTCCCAGTGCTACCTGACAAAACTTCAGATAACAAGGCACTTGCATCTATATCCATCCCATCGGGCAACTTTGTAACTCGCCGTCCCGTTAAGGTGACATCCGCAGCAACTAGTACCAAATCTCCGGCATGGCCCCCGCCTCGGGTTGACACTGAAACTAATCCTCCGTCTTCTGCAAGGAAGCGTTCTGTTTCAATACTGACTGGGCTTCCGCGACCGGTCGCGCCCGATTCTACATCTGCCATGATACCGCTCTGAATTTCGCCGTTGGGAGTCGTGCCAATAAATTCTATTGAATCCGTCGTGCGAATCGTGACACCCTCTCCGTCTTCATTCCCTAATGTTGTGGCAACGATCGCACTGCCACCGGTCAGAGAAAGCGATCGCCCTTGCACTTGCACTGCCCCCGATCCCGGACCACTGGTATCGATGGATGCAGCGCCCGATAAACTGATATCTCCAAACTGCTCAACGCCCTCATATCCCAACTGCCAACCGGCTTCAATGGGAGTTAGGGCGATCGTACTATTACCCGCAACGCTTCCCAACTCGATCCGTCCTTGTGGTGCTTTTAATCGACCTCCAATGAGGTTTACCTCTCCTCCCACTAATGCTAATGTCCGATCGAAGTCCACTTCCAGTCCTGGGGGTCGATCGTCGAAGGCTAATTCCCCCGTTCTAGGAGTCAATGTGACATTATGCCCCCCACCTTTGACTTCGATCTCACCAGGTTCGGTCCCAAACTGCAAGCCAACGGGGACGCTAACCGTCAGTAATGGCGGCGCATCCACATCCACCGCACTGTACAAACTACCATCTTCAAACTGCAACGCTTCTGCTGTACTCCCCACAAAGGAACCGCCGATATTTAAACTGGCATTGGGTCCGAACATCAGACCCGCTGGATTGAGCACGAACAGGTTCGCCGTCCCATTCGCACGGATGAGTCCGTCGATATTAGATACGTTCCCGCCAGTGACGCGGGTAATAATGTTGTCGATAGTCAGACCGTTGTTGAAATGGGCAGTACCGTTGGTGGGAACGTTAAAATCTTGAAAACTGTGGAAGAGGTTGCCCCCGGCTGCGGTTCCCCCGTCGATGGTGAGGGTATTACCGTTGGGAGTCACGGTTGAATTGCTCGGAAGGCTGCCATCGGGAATGATTTGGGCGATCGCTGACGGTGCAATCCCCATGCCGATGAAGGAGAGACTGACAGCGCTCCAAAATGAGTGAGCTGGTTTCATCCGCTGGCAACCTCCAAAAAGTTTATCTGTAAATCGTGCGAGCTGCGATCGGCAACACGGTGGATTTTATAGGAATGTGTTAAAGATTTTTGGATTTTTTAAGTAATTTTAGAATCCTTCAATAAACTTCAAGTTTTGTGCGGAATCTATCAATAGCAAGGAGTAGTTTTGAGTAGAAGTTTTTAAAACTGTTTTGATGAAAATCAACGCAAATCGGCTCGAAAAGACGACAAATCGCATTTTTCAGGGCTTAATTTTTTTTGAAATTGCGATCGTGGCGATCTATCTCGGTAGTATTATCTTTTCGGGAATTCCATTGGCTCCCTTTGACATGAACGGTCAAATGACAGTTTCTTCCTGTTTGCAAGCCTTACATCTGTTTGCGATCGGTGCGATCGCCTTAGTAATGTTTTGCTTGGAGCCGCGAAGTTCTGCCCGACCGTCTCGTCAATTTATGTTGACAATCGGCCTTCTCCTGATTTTCGGTTCCATTGATGAGATGTTTAAAATTCATCTCAAATTACATCTTTTCTTACCCTTAGAGAAAGGAGATTGGTTTGGGATTTATTTTGGGATTGTGGCGAGTCTTCCCGTTATCTTTTTTCGAGATTTTATTGCCCTGTGGAAGGGATATCGTCGCGAAACATTTTGGGGGTTGCTGGGAATGCTAATTTTCATTCTTGGTGGGTTCGGTGCGGATATTTTAAATCAGTTCGTTCTCAAACCGATATTGGCAACCTTATCGGCACCCAGCGATTCCCTCATTTTACTCGTGGGGAGTGCCAAAATTGCCTTTGAAGAGTTTGCCGAACTGCTGGGGGAAAACTTTATTTTGTATGGGGTCTTGCTTTTTGGAGCTAAAAAATTGAAAATGAAGGACGAACAGAGCGCTCGATCGTCAGAATTCTCTCTGCTGCCTCTTGATGAATAATCCCCTCTCGACACCTAGCTTTATTTCTCCTGAAATTTCCGATCGCTCAATTGTTGAGTATCCTTTACTAAAATTAGGCGTTCTCGCTTCGGGAAACGGCACGAACTTTGAAGCGTTAATTCAAGCGATCGCCAATGGAGAACTCAAAGCAGAAGTCCCCGTCGTCATCTATAATAACCCCGGCGCTGCCGTTGCCGCCCGCGCTCAGCGCTGGGGAATCCCTGCCGTTCTCCTCAATCATCGCGATTTCCAAAGTCGAGCGGCTTTCGATTTTCAAGTGGCTCAAACTCTGCATCAATATGGCGTCGAATGGGTGATTATGGCCGGTTGGATGCGTCGAGTCACTGAAGCTTTACTCGATGCATTTCCGAATAAAATCATTAACATTCATCCTAGCTTGCTTCCCAGTTTTCCCGGCATTCGTGCCATCGAACAGGCTCTGGATGCCAAAGTCAAAATTACCGGCTGTACCGTACATTTTGTTTGTTTAGAAGTCGATAGCGGTCCGATACTCATGCAAGCCGCCGTCCCGATTTTACCCGATGATACCTCCGAAACTCTTCACGCTCGCATTCAAATTCAAGAACACAAGATTTTCCCCCGCGCCATTGCATTAGCAGCAATGCAAAATTCAAAAAAATAAAAGTCGCGATTGTCTTGCTCGAACGCTCTATTTTTAGAGACGATCGCGTAAGAGAACGGATGTTAGCTTTTGATGGCGAGCGCCGTGGCATATAATGTTTCGTTCGGGTAGAGATGCGTGTATAATTCATCGATAAAAAGACAGCGATCTAAAAAAGTATTGTCAAGCTCGTTGTCGCGATCGAAATTAGCATAAAGCGGAGGTAAGGCAATCAAGTATACGATGCCGCCAGTTCGAGTCACTTCTGCCTGAGGAAAAATATGCTCGATTGCAGGTAAAATATTCTCCGCGTCTGCGGTTTCTGAAGGGTCTTTGGCAATGACTTTTGCGCGATCGGTTCGTTGGCATTGAGTATCGACCAGTACAGTTTTTTGGGGAGAAGAACTGGGGTGAACTAAATACTTTTAGAGAAATCCTTTTCTCACCTGACTGGCAAGTTCCAATCTGCGATCTGTGCGGTTTTTTGAGACCAGTAATCACCAATTTTTTGCTTAGTTTTTAGATCGAATTGTTGTGTCATCATTTTTTATATCGAACTCAATCGAAGCAAAAATTTATTAACGGTTAAATATAAAGAGTGTTTCGAGAATCGAATTGCTTCATTTTAAGACTATTTAGACATTCAAATCAACTCATGAATTGCCGTTTTTGAAAAATATCAGCGCGTCGAACGCACGAAAAATTACAAGAACTGGACAAACGGGTTGGCATCGTTAGATATCCAATCATTCAATAAGATTTTTTCCGAATTCAATCAGACCTTTGGATCTTCAATAGATATCGAACCAACTGGGGTCCAAAAAATTCAGCCAGAATAGTCTTATACATATACCATTAAAGTCATTAACAAAACCCGACGAAAAAAAGGCGTGCCGGAATATCAACCTGGGAGAACCCATTCTCAAAGACCGCAAGTCAGCGTTATCGTTCCCGCCTACCAGGGCGATCGCTATCTCGATCGAGCGATTTCGAGCGTATTGCAGCAAACCTTCACCGACTCGGAAGTGATTGTTGTCGATGACGGTTCCACCGATCGCACCCGCCAGGTGTTGCAACCCCATTGGGATAAAATCCGCTACGTCTATCAAGAAAATCAAGGGGTTGCCGCCGCGCGAAATCGGGGGATTGCCCTCAGTCGCGGCAGGTGGGTTGCTTTCCTCGATCAAGATGACGAGTTCCTTCCCGACAAACTCGCCACTCAGATGGCTGCGGTGCAGAATCTGCCGGAAGAGACGGATGTGGGCATCGTTCATAGCGGCTGGCAGATTGCCGGCGATGGCGGTACGGTGTTGGGAGAAGTGTCGCCGTGGCTGGGGATTCCCGAGTTGACGCTAGCGAGTTGGGTGTGCCAGAAACCCGTATTTCTGGGGGCGATGCTATTCGATCGCCGGTGGCTGGCGCAGGCGGGGGGTTTCGATACCGGCTTGCAGCAAACCTCCGATGTGGATTTGGTGCTGCGATTGGCGGCGATTGGCTGTGGGGGGATGTGGGTGCGCCAGCCGACGGTACGCTATCGCCAGCACGCTCGCAACGAATCGCGCAATGCCGAGGAACAGGCGCGGGAGATGCAAGGGGTACTCGATCGCTTTTTTCGCCGTCCTCACCTCCCCCCAGAAATCATCGCCTTGGAGGGAATCAGTCGCTACCAGAGTTGGGTGTGGAGTGCGGCGCGGTTTTACAGCTTGGGGGATGCTGCGGGGATGGTGCGATGCTTGGAGAAATCCCTACCCCATTCCCCCCACGGCATGAGCGAAACGATTTTGGATTGGGTGCAAAGATTGGGGGCATACGGTGCGGAATACGGAAAATCTTTAGATGCGATCGCCCTGACGAGTTTACCCCAGTGGCAACAGTTAACGATGACGGTGCGGCAGGTTTTCGTACCGCCTTTGCCACTCGATCGAACCTAAGCATTTAGCGATCGGCGATCGGCCATTCCTGACAGGTTCAGCAACGATCGTCGAAATTCTGAAACGCTTCGTGGCATCAGGCTTCGATCTGAATTTGGGTATCAATTCTCAACCCAGAACAGTTAGCTTGGTAGAGTGCTGGGTTTGAGTCGATCGATCGTGACTGAGACTTTAAAACAATCAACCAACAAATCAACATTCTCGTGGCCGGTCTTTTTTCTGGCGGCATCGATGTTTTTCACCGGCTTTTCGGGGTTAGTCACCGAGTATGCCATGGGAACCACCATCGGCAGCCTCCTCGGAGGTACCCACGTACAACTGAAGCTGACGGTGGGAATTATGATTTTCACCATGGGACTCGGGGGAATCGTCCAAGCCAAGTTCAACAACAAAAATTTGATTGTCAAGTTTGTTGTGGTTGAAGTCCTGTTAGCGATTATCGGTTCTTACGCACCGTTAGCTCTCTTTGCCGTGTTTGCCCATCTGAGAGATTTCTTCCCGACTCTGAGTATTTTGTTAGTGGGTCTTTTAGGACTTTTAATCGGGTTTGAAATTCCATTGGTGATGCGCATTAACGAGGAATTTGTTCCCAATTTAGCCAGTAATACCGCTTGGATATTTTCCTTAGATTACATCGGCAGCTTTCTAGGAGCGATTGTTTGGATTAAATTTTTGATGCCTTCGGGAAGACCGCTGACCGAGCTTTCTTTTCTCGTCGCATTTGTCAATCTGGCGGTCGCATTTATTACGTTTATCTACTTTACGCTTCGCAAACAGGTCAAGTCGATCGCCGCCGGTGCTTTATTACTCCTAACCGCCTCTCTCCTCTCGCTTGGGATGAGTGCGAACCGGGGAATTGCAACTCATTTAGAACAGAAGTTTTTCGACGACCCGATTGTGTACTCACAGACGACCCAGTACCAGCACATCGTCTTGACGGAAGATTCTAGTTCTGGAATTGTCGAGTTATGGCTCAACGGTCACAAGCAGTTTTCATCCTACGATGAGAAAATTTATCACGAGTTTTTAGTATATCCAGCCATGGAAATGGCACCGCGACATGAAAAGGTATTGATATTAGGTGGAGGGGATGGTTTAGCTCTTCGCGAGGTGAGAAAATATCCGGGTGTCAAGAAGATTGTGTTGGTGGATATCGATCCAGCCATTGTCGAGTTTGCGAAAAAGAATCCCCATTTAAAGAAACTCAATGAAGGTGCTTTTGAGGATGCTCGGATTACCATCGCCGACAATCCCAGCGTATATCGGGAGAAGTTCTCGACGACACCGGTTCTATTTGAATCTGAAGAGCTTGGATCGAATGGTAAGCCGAAAATTGAGAGAGTCGCACATGTTGATGTGTTGCACGTTGATGCGAGCAAATTCTTACAAAATGTGGAAGAAATCTTTGATGTGATTATCATCGATTTTCCCGATCCGTCATCGGCTGACTTGGCTCGGCTGTATAGCACGATGGTATTCGATCGAGTTCGGGAACGGCTGGCTCCGTTTGGCGTGATGTCGATTCAATCTACCAGTCCCGTTCACGCGAAAGACGTCTTTTTATCCATTGGAAAAACCCTCAATGCCTCCGGCTTCGATACGATACCCTATCATCAAAACGTTCCCAGTTTCGGAGAGTGGGGGTGGCACCTGTGTACTCGCTCTAATGAAAACTACGCCCGAGATATCAAAGAGAAAATTGCTAATATCGAAGAATACTCAATCTCGACAGAGTTTATTCATCCCGACCTGTTTCGGGCCTCAATGACCTTTGGGAAAGGTGGGCTGGAGTCCGATAAGGCGGCGGTGAATACCATCTCCAATCCAACCCTGATCGTGCAGTATTTAAAGTCTGCATGGAAGGTCGAGTAGTTTGTTGTCGATACAATACGCTCTCGACTGGGTGAGATTGGAATTCATAAAGATTAAAAAAAAGGAAAAGTAACCTCTTTTTCGACGAATAAGTGTTTACCTCGATTCGAGATCGAATCAATCGAGGAAGGACTGACTTTTCATGAATTCAGGGTATTAATTTGCAATGCAAACTGGTTTATTTATACGAATTGAAGAAATAGGTTTTTTCCATTCCCCATTCCCCATTCCCCATTCCCCAAAACTGAAAATTTGTCATGATACCGGTGCGAACTACTCTAAAAATGGAGACGGCAACCCAGATTGGTATACCGTACCAAGATGTTTCATCGACCCGATTGTGTTATTCGCTTCTATGTGGAACTCCAGATTTGGATGTGCTCCAACCGATCTCGACGATCGATTTGGTCGTCCCCACGAAAGGTCAACCTATGTGTTTGACCATTGGCATTTTGGGAGCCAGCCACTTTATGAGTATTCGGTTTCCCGACGATCGAGCGATCGCGGAAGTGCTCGCTTGCCTGGAGTTACCAGAGGCCGATGCCCTCGCTCGACTGAGATCTCTCGATTTGAGCGGCTCTTTGACTCGGGTATCCCAAAAATTGGCTCGAGGCACCTATCGTTTCCAAGTCTGGTGCCAAGATTGGGATGAGATGGGATGCCAGGAGACAGTAGAACGTTTAGCCGCACAAATTCAACAAGCCAATGGCAACACAGAGGCCGGTCTTGCATTTGAGTTCCCGGCGAGCGAAGGGGACAGACAACTCGATCGCCAGCCGGTCACGTTGGTTCTCCTGAGGATTCGGAACTCCTCCCCGGAAGCATTTGAATTGAAGACCGTTCACAGTTACCCCAACGAAGGGAGAGTGGTCTTCAGTCATAGTTCGTACGAACGGTTTTGAGAAGGTTTTGAGGTTGACAACATGAAGAAATTTATCCTAGCCTGCGGCTTTATGGTGATGCTTGCGACCGGTTGCGGCATCCCCCACGAGACCCGTCAACGTGCCGGCCAGCTTGAGGAACAGATAAAAACCGAGCTGCCGAATGTCGACAAAGCTAAAGAGATATACGAGACTCTGCTTCAGGAGGAACCGTGGCTGAAGCCGATTGCAGTACGGGAGCAATGGTCGAATCAATTTACCGTTGCCCGCGAGGGGATCGAACAGGCAAGAACTCAATACGACGAGACGGTGAAACCGCTGCTGAAAAAGAACGATCGCAATGCAACGGAATCTCTCAGCGTTGAAATCGCCATCGTCCAACGCACCCTCAACGTGGCGACTTCAGCCGCAACACAACCCATTCTTCGCGGTCGGGCGATCGTTGCGGCTCGCCAGCAGGCGCAGGACATCGGTTCGACCTACGGGCAATATTACGATGCGATCGTCGGCCGAAATAACGAGATTTCCGCCCTGGCCAGTCGCGCGCGGGAGAATCATCCCCAACGCGCCGAAGATATTGCCTCTCGCGTTGCCCCCATGCAGAAGGCGGCGACGGAGGCTCAAACTCAGCGCAATACCCTGGAGGCGCAACTGCAAAAGCACGACAATGGGGGAGATGCAGACTACGCCCAACTCCTCGATGCTTTTAACAAACTCAAGACCCTCAACGCCCAAGGGCAGGCAAAGGAGTTGGGCGTCGCTACCGCGTTGAAGTCTCTCGATGAAAGTTACACCCGCGTCCTGGTTGATATGAAGCTCAGATACTTTGTTGCCATAAGTTGGAGTGAGTGGGATGATAACTCCGACTCTAGGGAGCAAACCGGTCGTGGAGGGCTGGTGGAGGTGTCTGAGGCGGTCTTTCTTGAGGCGTTGGAGATGGGTGACGATCGCATTGCCAAATGCAGCGGTTATGGCGCTTGTAGCATGAGTGCGCAAGCCGACGCTCGGGTTCTGGAGGAACTGGGAATCTCACCGAAGAGTGCAGTTTTTCATAAGTCGAGTGGCAGTAACCAAATCGAGTACTACATCGCCGATTGGAATATCCGGTACTACCATCGCTATGATGAGGAACGTAACGGCAACATTACCACGACGGACTGGGAAGAAGTGGACGAAGATTTCTATGTCGAGAATCTACCCAATCTCCACATGACGCTTGAATCGAAGCCTTTTGGTGTCTTTGCGGAGGATCGGTTTGAAGAACCGACTCCGGCGGGCATGGCTTACGTGGACGATGGCAATTACGGGGAGTGGGAGGAGAACTCGAGTGGGTCTTATTACTGGCGGTTCTATCCCCGTTACAACTACTGGTACCGATACTACGGTAGTGATTTTTATGGGTACGGCAGAACGGAGTATGCGGACTACAGCTCTCATCGCACATCCGGAAAGGCGTATTACGGAGGCAAGGATAGCGCGGGAAACTATGCCTATGGCAGCCAGTCGAGGAACGTGCTGACGAGCAATGCTTTTGCCGAGTCGCATCTGGGTAAGTCTGGAGGGATTCAGAGAGTGACCAATTCTTTACGCAAAGCTGGGATTGCCGCCCGAGAAGATGGCCCTCAGTCTGGTAAGTAACGTCAGTTCTGGATAAAACTGTGTCGGGTGAGTGTAGGGTGTGGGGTATGGAGTGACCGGGCGTGCGGTTTCAAGTCACCGCTCGAATTTTCAATCCCACGAACTGTACGACATAGAATCGATGGAACTCGAACATTTTTCGCCCTTAATTATTACCAGTATGCATCGATCGGGAAGTTCTCTGACGGCTTCCCTCCTCCAAAGTGCGGGGTTGCACGTCGGGCGGCAGTTGATGGCGGGCAATCAAAGTAACGTGAAAGGGTATTTCGAGAATTTGGATTTTCTCGACTTCCACAAAGCGGTATTGCGATCGCATGAAATTACCGATAAGGGATGGACGTTGCAAGAATCGATCGAGGTGGACGATCGATTTGTGGAGGTGGCCAAGGAAATTGTCGAACGCAATGCAATTGCCCCAAATTGGGGATGGAAGGAACCGCGAACGACGCTCTTTTTAGACTTTTGGGGAAACCTGCTACCGAAGGCTCAATTTCTGTTTATCTATCGCGCGCCTTGGGAAGCGATCGACTCTCTCTATCGTCGGCGGGAAGATAAGCCATTTCAGCGCAATCCCGATTTAGCGATTAAGCTGTGGCTGCATTACAATCGCCTCATTCTCAGTTTTTACAATCGGTTTCCCCAACGCTGTTGGCTGGCGAGTATTTATGGGATTACTGGCAATCCATCCGAGTACGTCGAGGGGATTAATCAAAAGTTCGATCGAAATTTAAATCCGCCTAATACCAATCTTTACGAGGCTAGTTTACTCTCGATTCAAAGTGCCGCAGAATATCGGGCATCAATTGTTAACCATTATTTCCCCGAAGCGATTCAACTGTATCGAGAACTCGACGCGAGAGCATGGTATCCCGAAAATGCGCCACCACGGGTTTGGGAAGAGCAATTGCTAGCGACACCCTACCGAGTATGGGCATTACAAGACTGGGCGGAGAATCGCGGATTGGAATTTGAAAATACTCAGTTTCGATCGCATCGCCATGAATTAAAGCTCAAAATTAAACAGCTCGAAAAAGAGTTAGCCGAAACCCAAGCACGAGAAGTACAAATCGATCGAGAATTGGACGAGTCGAGAGCGACTTTACAAAATCTGGAAGAGACGCTTGAAACAACGGAAGAAAAGCTCGATCGAACGGAGATATTACTGCAACAGTCTCAAACGCAAATCCAGAAGCTAGAAACGGTTCTTGAAGAAATGCAGACCGTTATTACCCATACCGAAGCCGAAATTAAACGCAAGCACGAAAAAATCGAACACCAAGCACTCGCGTTACAAAGATGGGAACGAAGAGAGAAAATCGCCCTTGAAACTCACGATTTCGACCAAACTGAATATCGCATTTTGGTCTGGGATGCTTGGCATGCCTACGGCGATCGCAATTTTGAGGAAATGGTACGGTGCTTGCAAAAGTCTATGGAGTATTCTGAGATTTCGCGATCTGAACTTATTTTAAATTGGTTGGAATGTTTTACTGACTTTGCACGGGAAGCCGGAACATCATTTGATGTCGAATCCCTCGTTTCGTCCGAATCCTGGCAGCGATTGCTCGAATTGATGAAGGTTAACTAATCGATTTTTATTAATGTTCGGCGTTGGCGTAATTAATATATTGCGTTCGACCTGTTGTCTAGATTTTAGAAAGATTTGAGCGCGCTCGAACGTCGATTGAGTTCGGGCTAATTCTTGTTCGATAGTTTCTAAATTTAAGTCATTCATCTTTTCTTTTCTCTTTCATCGGTATTAATTTTTTGCATTATTGGGTAAGTTGAGTTATTTTTTGTTTCAGTATTAAAATTTAAGCCAAATTTAACTTGATTGACGTATTTTCATCTGACAATTTTACCCCATTTTAAGGTCTGGTTTTATCCATGAAATTTTTCCCAAAATTCGCGATTGTCTTCTTCCGAACAATCTCGCGCATATTCGTCTTTTCGTATAATTTAGTAACCTGTTTCCAAGCCAGATTGCGACGATAGAACACCGTAAAATATTCAATCGCCTTAGGTGCATAGGCAAACAGGTATCGCAGTACTAAATCCCAATCTTGCAACCGCAGTAAATTCTCGTCAAATCCACCACAGGTTTCGTAGACACTTCTATGGTGGCAAAAACTATTGAGATCGATGTAATTTCGTTCGATGAGTTTTTCGTAGTTGAAAGGTTGACAATATGTCCCTTTCAGGTGCCAGTTTTCTGCTTCAAATTCTGAATCGATCGCCCAGGTATAGGCACATTTAAATTGAGGTTCGTCGATCAGCGAAGTGACACAAACTTGCAGGTGTTGGGGATGCCAAATGTTATCGGAGTCGAGATAGGCAATGTATTCCCCATTTGCTCGCTTCAAGCCCGTATTTCGGGCAACGGAACCGTTCGCTTTGGACAGTTTTAAATACCGAATTCGAGTATCGCGAAACTTTTCAACGGCGTCGTGAGTCCCATCGGTACTACCATCATCGCAGATTAACAGTTCCCAGTTGGGGTAGGTTTGTTCGATCGTACTTTGAATCGCTTCCGGGATGATGTAGCGGCGGTTGAACGTCGGCATGATAATCGAAACCAGTGGCGGGTTCGTTGGAGTTGCCAGGGTTTTCAATCCGGCTTCCGATCGTGCCAATTTTTCTCTAAAAGGTTTTAAATTCCCATCTCGATCGCACAATAGCTCGACTTTTTGATAGTATAGAGATATCGGGTTTTCCGGATAGATCGGCTCGTGCTTTGCTTTGCTCCTGAGCCGATCCATCACCTCCAAAATAAACTCAACTCGTCCCTCGAAGGTATGGTTGGCTAAAACAATTTCTTTAGCTTTTCGTGCCTTTTTCTGACGTTCCGCTTCATGGGTTAAATAATAGTTAATTTTCTCTTGCAACTCCTCTACGGTGGTGTAAGTTTCGATGGCCTCTCCAAAAATCTCCGTCCATCCTGTCACGCGATCGCTAATGATAAACGTTTCGCAGGCACTCGCGTCAAATAGGCGGTTGGAAAGGAACCCTTCATTCCGCATGGTTTCCCAGGAATCGTTAAGGAGAATTTGACAATTCGAGTACGCTTGATGTAAGGAATCGTTGGGAATATATTCTCCTCGAATCGTTGATTTTGGGATAAATTGTTCCCAGCGAGAACCGTACACTGCTACCTCAATTCCCCCAGCTAAGGCATCGCGAACGATCGGGCGAAAAATATTGCGGGAGTTGCCGACAAATAAGACATCATGCTGTCTGGCATCTTCCCCAGAAGCATCGGGATAAAAGATTGCCGGATCGGTACATTGATGCAAACAATACACCGGCACTTGTAATTGAGAGGATAACTTCTGGGTATAGGGGTTTGACGCGACGAAAACGGCATCGAATTGATTTAATTCTGAATGAGAAACTCGATCGGGATGGCTGATGAGCCATAATAAATTGAGACAGTGGGGTTGGGGTTGGTAGCCGTGTCTGCCCCGGAGAACGATCGCCACTTCATCTCGATCGGATTCTGGATTTTCCCACGCATCCTGGCAATCCACTCGCACCCGATGCCCGCGTTTTTCAAAAGCACGTTTCAGGGCATGGGCAAAGTGAAAATCTCCCCATTCTCGGGCAACCTCTAAATTGGGAACGGAGGTTTTGATGGCAATGCGATATTGCAGGAAGTTTTGAGGGGGATTTTGAAGAGGATTTTGAGGGGAACTTTTAGGGGTTATGACTCTTTTTTTTTTCAGCAAACAGTTACCTAAGCCCAACTGCAACGCTGAATTTTCCGGTTCGAGTTGCAACCCCATTTGATAAAACGCGATCGCCCCGGCAGTATTGCCCTGGCGCGTCAGGGCATCCCCCAACCCCCGATATAACTGGGTATCGTTCGGTTGCAACTCCAGCGCCCGATGGTAATGTTCCAAATTATCCGGTTCCTCGGCAATCGCCAGCCGATACCATTTCACGGCTTCTGTTAAATCCTCCCGCGCCTTCTCCCGCAGCGCCACCGCCAGTTTTCGCGCCAGCCAGGGGGTTTCCGGCTGGAGTTGGGCAACCCGTTGCAACGCCGCCACCGCCGCCTCCCACTGTTGCTGCTGCATCCGCACTTCCCCCAGATTGTAGTAACTCCAGGCAAATTCCGGGTTCAGTTCGATCGCCTTTCGATACGCCTCGGCAGCCCCATCCCAGTCTGCTAGCCTCAGCCGCGCATCCCCTAAATTGTGGTGTGCCCAGGAAAATTCCGGGTTCAATGCGATCGCCTTTTCGTAGGCTGCCATCGCCCCTTGCCAATTTTCCAGCTTCAGCCGTACTTCTCCTAAATTATTGTGCGCCCAAAATTCCTCGGGGCAAAGTGCGATCGCTTTTTCGTAGGCTTCCTCTGCCTCTGCCCAAATTTCTCTTTCTTTCAGTACGTCTGCGAGATGCTTCCATCCGAACCCATTTTCCGATTGCAATTCGCAAGCGTCGCGGTACGCTGCAATCGCCCCATCCCAGTCTTGCAACTGCACCCGCGCTTTCCCCAAACTCCGATGCGCCCCGGCATTGTCAGGGTTGAGGGCAATTTCCCGTTCGTATGCCGCTGCGGCTTCCTCCCACGCTTCAAGTGCCCCCAACACTTCCCCCAAATTGTGCCAAGCTTGGGCATTGTCTGCCTCCACCGCCACCACCCAACGGTAGCAATCTCGCGCCGCTTCCAATTTGCCCGATGCCACCAGCCGATTGCCCAGAGTGAGGTGTTCGGCAGGGGTTGCCCAATCGGCTTCCAATGCCAGCGCCTTTTCCCACGCCTGGATTGCGAAGGCTTCGTTCCCCGTTTCTTCCCACACCCGCGCCAGATTCCGGTACGCCCCGGCAAATTCGGGCTTCAGTTCGATCGCTTTTTGCAAATATTCGATCGCCCCTTGCCACTGCTTGCGGCTTGCTGCCAAGCTACCCAAATTGGCATAAGCTTCGGCAAACTGGGGATGAAGCGAGATCGCGTTTTGGTAGCATTTTGCCGCCCCTGTCAGTTTCCCCGTCGCTTTCAGGGCATTTCCCAACAGTTTGTAAGTCTCTGCATCCGGCTGGATTTGCAGGATTTTTTGGCAAGTGGCGATCGCTTTTTCCCATTTCTCCTGAGTGCAGTAGGCATTTGCCAGAATTTTCAGGGTATCGATATCCTCGGAGGGTAACAACACCTCTGCTGGCTGAGGAGGATAATTTTCCACTACCGCGAGGGTATCCACCCCCGTTAACCCCCGAAACTTGCCAAAACACTCAGCCGCTTCTTCTGGTTTCCCCTGCGCCTTCAACGCCATTCCCAAATTCCGGTAGACTGCGGCCAATTTTGGCTGAATCGCGATCGCCTGTCGGTAATATTCGATCGCCCCCGCCCACTCTTCCCGGGCAGCACAAAGATTCCCCAAATCCTCGTAGGTGCAAGCAATGGCATTTTGGTAGCAGGTTTTGGCTTCGGTTCCCTGCCCCGTGGCTTCGAGGGCGTTACCCAACCGTTTGTAGGTTTCCCCATCCGGCTGGGTTTGCAGGATTTCTCGGTAAAGGGCGATCGCATTTTCCCACTGTTTTCGATCTCCAGAATTTTGGGCGCGACGTTTGAGGGTATCAATATCCTCTTGTGGGGATGGTTTCTGGGGTTGCAAGATATCCGAGGGATGGGCGATCGGATTTTCCACCACCGCCAACGTATCCCCCTCCCCCGTCAGTTTCGCAAACTTGCCAAAACAGATCGCCGCCTCTTCTAGCTTCCCCTGCCCCTTGAGGGCAACCCCCAAATTCCGATACGCCCCCGCTAACCTCTCATTTCGCTGCAATGCCTGTCGGTAGGAGGCGATCGCCTCTTCGACACAACCCTGCCCCAGCAAGCGATTGCCCAAATTCACCCAATCCTCGGCAGTGACGGCATCGGGTTCGAGGGTATGCGCCCGATACCAACATCGAGTCCCTTTGGCAGCATCCCCCCGTCGTTCCCAAATCCGTGCCAAATTCCGATACGCCCCGGCAAATTTGGGATTGAGGGCGATCGCTTGTTGGTAATATTCGATCGCCTCTTCCCAATTCTGCCCACTCGCTGCCACACTCCCCAAATTTGCTCGCACTTCGGCAAAATTTGGCTCGATTTCGAGGGCTTTGAGATACCAATGCCGTGCTTCTTTGAGTTGATTCGATCGCTGTAAGGCATTGCCCAACAGTTTGCACGCCTTGGCATCTTGAGGCTGAATTTTCAACGCTTCCCGACTCGCGGCGATCGCCCCTTGCCAATTTCGATGTTCGATCGCGGTTTCGGCTTCTACTATATATATGTGCGATCGCTCTTGTGTCGACATCCCTTTATTGTCGGCAAGCGTTACATTTTGCGTTTCCCCAATATCTTTCTTTGCCCCGTTTCCGTTCATCTCCAGATGCACTCCGATCGCCTGTTTTAAATATTGTGTCGCTTCCTCAAATCTTCCTTGGGCTTTCAGGGAAACTCCCAAATTTTGATAGGCATCTAATAGCGTTTCATCCCTAGAAATCGCCTGTTGGTAACAATCAATTGCCTGGGTAACCTGCCCCGATTCAAATAACGTCTGACCTAATTTTAAATACCGTTGGGCATTTCCAGTTTCTGGCTGTAATCGCAATGCTTCGTACCAACAATCTGCCGCCGCAACTGGGTTGCCAAACTTCTCCCAAGCTTTGGCTAAATTTCGATATGCCCCGGCAAATTCTGGATTGATGGCAATGGCTTTTTGAAAGAAGGCGATCGCCCCTTGCCAATCTTTTTCGATCGCCGCCAAGCTTCCCAAATTGGCATAGGCTTCGGCAAAATCGGGCTTCAGTTTTAACGCCCGCACGTACCAGCGTCGTGCTTCCTCAAAATTTCGCTTACCCTGCCAAGCTTTCCCCAAGATTTTACAAATTTGTGCCGACTGTGGGTAGGCTTCTAAAGCGACTTTGCACCGTTCGATGGCTCGATCGAATTTACCCTTAGATATTTCAAGTTCTGACTGTCTGATAATTTTCTGCTCTGGAGTTTTATCAATTGCATTTGTCATAATATCAAGGGTGCGATCTGTTTCTTTATTTTATAATAATCTCGTATACTTGAAATAAAATAGATGAATCATCTATCCGATTGAAAAAAATATATTTATTGGAAATAATTAGTATTTAATAAATTCTCCTTAAATTTCTAAACTTTATGAAAAAACTAAAAAAATACAATAATTAAAGATAGTATTGACTTCAGATGCTCGGACATTTAAGGGGAATTTATCTGGTTTCCCCCTGCTGGATCGAACCCTACATGGGTATTGAGAAATTCTTGAATAGTGCCGTAGATGTGCAATATTTCATTCCTCGAAAAATCACCATGGCCACCACCCGGGATGGTAATGAGTTCGTTCGCAACTCCTGCCCGTTCTAGCGCCTGGTGAAGCTGAAGGGCATGACTGTATGGAACTTTAGGATCGGGATCGCCGTGTATGGTAATTATGGGTGGTAAATCACTTCGCACATAATTAAGGGGAGAAACTCGTTCGGCAATTTCCATGCGGTCTGTCGTACTACCGAGCCACTCTATTGCATAGGTTTGTTGATTTTCTCCTTCAAGTAAATCTCCAACATCAGTGATACCATACCAATTCACAATTGCTGCAACATTAAGTTCCTCATTACCCGGACATTGACGGTCAAGACCTGCACTTGCTGGTAGCATTCCTGTGGTCAAAGCAAGATGACCACCAGCCGAATGACCCGAGACAACCAGTTTATTCGCATCGAAACCATACTGCTGTGCGTTTTGGATGACCCATCGAAGAGCACAAAGGCAATCCTCGACGGCAGCCGGTGCGCGAGAAATATTCGCGAGTCGGTATTCGACATTAACCACAGCCCAACCCATTTCTAAATAAGGTAACAGAAATAAGACGGCATCTTCTTTGACATGACCGGTCCAACCACCACCATGAAAGTAAATTAATGTTGGAACGGGTTCTTCAATATTATGTGGTGCGTATACATCAAGCTTTAATTCCACATTATTCGCCTTCAGGTAAGTAATATTTGGAGTGATACTGTAATCCATATTGACAGTGGACGTCCATCTGGCTGTATCTGAAAGCTGCGCGATCGCCGAGTCATTTATGAGCAAAGATGAAATTAGAGGAAATACAAACTTTAAAGATATTTTAATGCGATTAAACATATTTTAAGTTCTATGTATTTACAAAGAAAATAATATCGTTTTTTGATATGAAAAATTTGATTTAATTTTAGATTTTTAAATTATGTCGTTCGATCGTTATTTTTATTTTTTTTGCTTCAATTACTGGCTGAGCTGGAGTCGTTATAATTCGAGTATTTTACTCTCTGTTTTTTATTTTTTTTAATGAGACTTACAACCCATTATTGAGAGCGTTGAACGGGTTCGAGTTTGCCTCAATTTGCTCTTGGATATTTTGAGTAGTCTTAAATTGAATTCTGATTAGACTAGTCTACACCTGAATCATTACTGCTACGATCGCTAAAAATACGATTTCATTGATATCGACATCAGCAGGTTGTTCAATCGCATAGGCAGAGGGCTTTGAAATCTGATGCAACACTACCCTCTCGTATGTTTGGCCAAGTCTTTGCGCGGTGAGTTGCCGAACTTGCGGGAATACTCGCGACTGAACTGTGTGGGGCTTTCATAACCGACTTCAAACGCAGCACTGGAAACGCTATGTGTACCATTCATCAACAATCGGCGGGCTTCGAGGAGCCTAAGCTCCTTCTGATATTGCAGTGGCGTCGTAGCTGTAAGCGCCTTGAAATGCTCGTGAAAGGACGACGGACTTAGCCCCGCAACACTGGCCAGCTCTGCCACAGTGAGGGGCGTGGCGTAGTTCTGCTTAATGTGGGCGATCGCCTGAGCGATGCGGTCAGCATGGCTCCCACGCCGAAGCAGCTGGCGCAGCGTACCGCCGTGCCGTGCTAGGAGCAGTCGGAAATGGATTTCGCGCAGGATAAGTGGGAGCATAACCTTTGCCTCTAAAGGTCGATCGAGCAAATCGACGAGCCGCCCCATCGCATCGATTAGCGCCTCATCTGTCTTGCCAACGTTGAGCGCCCGAGCCTGCTCCTCTTCAATCTCAACTTCGCTCACCTCGTCGTAGAGACTGCGCACTATACCCATGTCCAGTTCCAATACAAGCGCCACGTAAGGCGTCATCTCAGTTGCCTCTATCACCCGCGAGATGACCGGCAGTTGATGGCTGACAATCAGAGACTCGCCCGCCGAAAAACTTACTCGACGCATACCCAAATGGGTTTCCTTGCGTCCCTGGAGAATTAGGCAGAGCAGGGGATTGTAAAGAACCGCCTCCAACGCTGTGGGCTTGCGGCTTCGCAAAATTGTCAGTCCGGCAAGGCCAGTGGCATACGACTCCATGTCGGCCTGTTGGCTATCTGCGTGCCGGTCTGCATAAGCACAAACACGGGCAATGAGATCTTGGTTCTGCATAAACGCCTCCTTTTCCGTCCATCGGTCACATAGACCAAGATATGCACGCGGCTCGTAAAAATACCAAGATATCGGAGGATTAGGCAGAACTTTCGGAGGATGCGGCAGGTAGTCTGGATGGATTAACCCTAAATTTAGAACATGACCAGTTTAGGAATGACGATGACTGACAAAATCGCTCTTGTCACTGGCGGTAGCCGCGGTCTGGGCCGTAGCAGTGCCCTGTATCTGGCCGAGAAAGGGGTTGGCGTAGTGCTGACCTACCTGAGCCGTTCGGACGAGGCCAATTCGGTCGTGGCCAAGATTGAAAACCTCGGTGGTCGCGCTGTTGCACTCCAGCTCAATACAGGTGACACAGCACAATTTGAGTCTTTCACAGATCGCTTTGCCAATACTCTCGATCGTGTATGGGGACGCCAGTCGTTCGACTATCTTGTTAACAACGCCGGCATCGGCATTAATGCATCCTTTGCCGAGACCACAGAAGACGAATTTGACACGCTAATGAATATTCACTTGAAAGGGGTCTTCTTCCTTACACAGCGACTTTTACCGCTGCTCGAAGATGGCGGCCGGATCGTGAATCTCTCCTCCGGTCTCGCCCGATTCTCGCTGCCTGGATACGCCGCCTATGGAACGATGAAGGGTGCAGTAGAGGTTCTGACTCGCTATATGGCCCAGGAACTCGGTCCGCGAGGCATTGCAGTGAATGCAATCGCACCAGGCGCGATCGAGACGGATTTTGGCGGGGGCATGGTGCGTGACAATCCCCAGGTAAACCAGTTTGTGGCCGCTTCCACAGCAATGGGAAGAGTGGGCCTCCCCGATGATATTGGTGGTGCGATCGCCAGCCTATTGGTCGGTGACAATCAGTGGATGACCGCGCAGCGCATCGAAGTTTCCGGCGGCATGAACCTTTAACGATAGAAGCAGCTAAAACATGAGCAAGACAATTTTAATTACTGGAGCCTCCAGCGGTATCGGTAAGGAAACGGCAAAGTTCTTCCAGGCTAAAGGCTGGAACGTAATCGCCACCATGCGCACACCGGGAAAGGAAGAAGAGTTGACTCAGCTAGACAACATTCTGATTACTCGTTTGGACGTGACTGACAGCAGCTCAATCAATGCGTCCGTGGCCGAGGATATCCAGAAATTCGGACGCATCGACGTACTTGTGAATAATGCAGGATATGGTGCCTATGGTCCCCTTGAAGCCTTCCCAATGGAGAACATCCGCCGCCAGTTTAACACCAACGTGATTGGCCTCCTGGAAACTACAAAAGCTATTCTGCCCCATTTCCGCGCAAACAAGGCTGGGACTATTGTGAACGTCAGCTCAATTGGTGGGCAGATGACGTTTCCCCTAGGTACGCTCTATCACGGCACCAAATTTGCGGTCGAGGGTCTTTCCGAAGCGTTGCATTATGAGCTAGAACCCTTTGGCGTAAAGGTAAAGATTGTCGAGCCCGGCATGATTCGCACAGATTTTGGCGGTCGTTCTTTTGATGTTGTCAATGACGAAACGATAGAAGAATACCAGGATACCGTGCAAAAGCTCTTCGCCCACTTGAATAGCGTGGGTGAAAGAGCATCCGATCCCAGTGTCGTGGCAAAGGTGATTTGGACTGCCGTGACCGACGGTACCAGTACACTGCGCTATCGGGCTGGCAGCGATGCTGTCGAATTGCTGGATAACCGCAAAGCCCAGGACGATGAATTCTTTATCGGCAATATGAAAAAACAGATAGGGCTGTAAGTTTCAGCACGTATCCTTTTCTGCATTAATCACCTAACTGAAGTTTAGACAAAATTATCAGCTTTTCAGAAAGTCGATAATACATACAACGGAGAATTAATTATGTCTCGCGATCGACACCATTCTTCTGCGCCTTCAAATCCAACCCGTCGCAAACTGCTCTCGACTGGTGCCATTGGGGTAGCAGCCGCTACTACTGCTGCTGTTTTTGGCGCACCTGCCACCGCGCAGAACACTACTGCAAACGTGACCACACAAGTATCACCAGAACGAAGTGGTGAGTTTACTGGTCAGTGCGCTTTTATAACAGGCGGAGCTCGAGGCATCGGCTATGCCTGTGCCGAAGAACTCGCCAAAGCAGGTGCAAATATTGTTCTCTACGACATCGCAGGCAATATCGATACCGTCAACTATCCACTGGCAACCGAGCAAAACTTGGCAACGGCAAAATCGAATATCGAAGCCCTTGGCGTCAAATGCATCGCGATTAAAGGCGATGTTCGCGACAGCGTGAAGCTGAAAGAGAGTGTTGCACGTACAGTTAGAGAATTCGGTCGTCTGGACATACTAGTCGTCAATGCGGGTGTCACACAAGTTGGCGTGCTCGATGAGTTTCCTGACGAAGAGGTCCAAACGGTCATCGATATCAACCTCACTGGAGCCGTCAAAACCACTCAGGCAGCACTACCGATCGTGCGTAGGCAGAACGCTGGCCGCATCGTGATGATTTCCTCGATCTTGGGACGGCTTGGCAACGAGAACTTTTCAGTCTATGCCTCGACGAAATGGGGATTAATTGGTTTTGCTAAGAGCACGGCTCTCGCGATGGCCAAACATAATGTGACGTGTAATGTGGTGTGCCCAGGATGGGTGCGGACAAAACTGGCGGACAACGATTATATGCTCAACGCTGTGTCCCCAGAAAATCCAAACTTTGATGCTGTGGAAGCAGCAGCCGAAGCAAGCTACCATCCTTTACCCATGGGAGCTTACGAACCTGTTGATATTGCACGAGTAGTCAAGATGTTTTGTGGTCAAGCTACGGCGATGATTACTGGAGAAGTTTTTGACATCTCGCAGGGCCAAAACGCACGGTTCAACGCCTGATGATACGACTTTAAATTAAATTATCCATGGCTTTCTTCAGCGAATCTAAATTCACCCAAATATCCTCTGTTAATGGATTTTGATACATCAGTTGCCGCAGGGGATAACAAGACAAACTATCGCAAATAATGTAGAAATGTTTCAGTCTTAAATAAGAACTGACCATCCAATAATCGGGTCGGATATAATTAGGAGAGAAAAGTTCAATAATGATAGTTTCAGGCGAACAAAAAACGGCATTCGTCCAAGCGCTACCGTGCGCAGAAATAATTACCTTTGCCCCAGCGAACAAAGCTACCTGCTCCCCCAACGATACTTCCTCCAAACACACCGACACAAACCCAAAAGAACTGAGCAATTCCACCACCGCCTCCTCATTTAGCACCCGGCGATGTTTGGCATTCGATCGACTAATGTAAATCCGTTCCGGCGATTTCCCGTACTGTTTCGCGAGAGGCAAAAATTCTCGCCGCAAAAACTCGATCGTGGAGGGGGGAATCCAATCCAAATGTCCGGGAAAAGAGGGGACGATTAAACGTTTAGCTCGAACGTGAGGATGGCGATCGCTCTCGATAATTTTGGCTTCGGGAATTCCCAGCTGTTGCAGCATTTCTCGTTGAAACCGATGCCGCAAATTATTAACCAAAAACCCATCGATGGCATCCAAATCGATACCCCCCTGCCGTAAAATCTCGATGCGCGGCAACAGGTCGATCGTCCAATGATAGTAGATATGCCCCGACAAACTCGACAGCACTGCCACCGTCCCATCGATGTATTCCTCCGGGGGCAAACCCTCCACCTCAAATATCTGATGGCTAGCAATATCGCGATTTTGGCAACCCGGTAAATACCAAGGGAAATCCCGCGACACATCTCCCAACAATCCCCCATCTGGCGTGACGATCGCGATCGCCTTGCACACCAGCCAGTCATTGCGTTGCGGCACGATCCAAGCCCGCCCCTCGGGAATCGTCACCACAAACTGAGGCGGCACATCCACCGGCAACACCTCCGGCGGTTCGCACCGATACACTCCCAACCCCAAATGAACCGGGGAAAACGCCTCGCACAACCGCCGCAAACACATCCCGCACGTCAGCCCGCCGCAATCTCCAGAAGACTCAGAAGATGCCGGAGAAAACGGGGGTTGAACCGCAGAATGCTCACCACTAACCTGCTGGTAATCGCACCCCTCAACCCTTGTCGTCGCAACCCAATCCCAAATCGTGGCATAAATGCGATCGGGCAAAGTCGCAGGTTCGTTGTTCGAGGCTTCCTCCGAAACCAACAACTCCGGCAATACCCGAGTATCCGTCTCCAATCCCCCCAAAACCCGCTCGTAATAATCGCTCGCCCGCTGCCAATCTCCGCGCCCTTCGTGCAATTGCCCCAACGCGCGCCACACCGCAACTCGATCGCCCACCTCCTCGCATTTCCCCAGGGCTAAATGGTAAACCGCCAGTGCCGCATCAACTCGCTTCTGCCGCAGCAAACAGCGTCCCAGCGCTAGATAGACCGAAATCCGATCGCGAATTTGTAGCGCCCGTTGAAAGTAATCCCCCGCGCGATCGAATCCCCCGTACTCCCACAGCACCTTCCCCAGATGCGTGTAGGTATCGGCCAAATACTCCAAAACTTCCGGTGCATCGGGCTGTTGCAGCAACCCCTGTAAAAACCGCACGCACGCCTCTTGGGCCAGCTCGAGTGCTGTCTCCCCTTCCTGGGGATGTAATGAGCGATTTAACGGGCGATGCAACCGACAATACGCCTCGACAAATTCTCTCTCGTACCGCAGTGCCCGATGGAAATACACCATCGCCTCTTCTAGCCTTCCCCGCGCCATCAGCACCATTCCCGCATCGCTGTAAGCCCCCAGATGCTCGCCATCGAGGGCAATGACTCGATCGAAACAGGCGATCGCCCGATCGTACTGCCGTTGCTGCTGCCAAACCTTGCCCAAATTATAGTGAGCCAACACCCGATCGTCCTGGAGGGCGATCGCTTGCTCGTAACATTCGATCGCTTTCGCCCGTGCCCGAGTGCGTTGCCGTTCCTGCTGCTTCCCCAGGGTCATCCAAGCCTGACCTAAGTTATTGTAAAGCGCCGATCGATCCTCATTCGTCGCCGAATCCGACCCCCCCGCAATCCCCCGTTCGTAGAGTGCGATCGCCCGTTCCGGTTCCTCTCGCCCCACCCACAAACAGCCCAAATTGCTATACGCTCGCAAATAACCCGCACGCAACGCGATCGCCCCTTCGTAACACTCGATCGCCTCATCGGACCGATTTTGCCGTGCCAGAACCACCCCCAAGTTGTAGCGAGATACCGCATCCTGGGGTTTTCGATCGACTCCCTGACGATACAACTCGGCGGCCCCCGCCAAATCTCCCCCTTCTTCCAATACCCGCGCCAAATTCTCCCGCAGCGCGCCCCACTCCGGCTGCAACCGCAATGCCTGCCGGTAATACCGGGTTGCTTCATCCCACCACTGGCGATCGTCGCACAGCTGTCCCAAATACGCCCACGATCCTCCCAACTCCGGCTGAAGCTGCACCGCTTGCCCGTAGGCAAACATCGCCCCATCGGCATCTCCATCCGCTTCGAGTGCCATTCCCAAAACCTGGTACGCCGCCCCCGAATTCGGCAACTGCCGCAACACTTGCCGACACAACTCAACTGCCCGTGCCGACTCGCCCCGACTCAAATGCGATCGAGCCTCTTGAAGGAATCCACTCACATCAATTTTCACAATAGCGGTCAGGATCTCAAATAGACCTCTGGTGGAAAAGGGTTAAGGGTTAAGGGGGAAAGGGGGAAGAAATTCATGACTGAACCATAGATATCGATCGGATTTTTTATTTTCGCGCCTATGTCGAATAGATTTGCACAGCCAAAGGGGAATTCGGAATTCGGAGTTCGGAGTTCGGAGTTCAGAAGAGGGAAGGGAGAACGGGGAATAGGGATGAAGTACTTTGCTCCCCAGCAAACAGATGTAGCCAGTGCGATCGCTTCGCTCATCAAGAGGCTTGCCAACCGCCCGAATCTCACCCAGAGTCGGCATCCCGTCGACGTCGCGGTCGCAAAACTGACGTTACATCACCCAACTCCCTCGAACTCCGAGGCTCCAAAACAAGACGGGCAAACCCACTTGGATTGCCCGATGCATCAACAGCAACAACTTGCTGCAGTTAAAACACTTCAAAACTATCCGTATCCAGTGCCAAATTCGGATCGACTTGAGCGAAAGCCACCTCATCTCCTACGGTTTCTGTGGGGTTGTAGTAAATTAAACCCGTTGTGGAATCGTAGATAATTTTGGCCGCACTCGCCCCATCCGCATTGCTATCAAATGCAGTGGTTGTCGAGAATTCCGCGGCGGTCAGCGAGTCGCCGATCTCGGTAAAGGTAAATTGACTCAAGGAAATTTTATCTTCGCCGACGCTGAAATCGGTAATCGAATCGACACCGAGTTCGACGACGGTTGCATTGAAGACACCGCCGAAGACAAATCGATCGGACCCTTCACCACCAGTGAGGGTATCGTCTCCGCGATCGCCGGCCATCACGTCATTACCCGCGTCTCCGCTGATAAAATCATCGCCTTGACCGCCCAATATCAGATCGTTACCTTCGCCACCAGCCAGGTTGTCATTTCCTTCACCCCCATATATGACATCGTCGCCGCTACCACCGGAAACGATATCGTTACCCAAATCGCCAGAAATTAGATCGTTATCCTCACCACCATCAATGACATCGTCTCCTTGACCGGCAAAGAGAGAATCACTGCCCTCTCCGCCATCAACGGTGTCGTCTCCTTGGTTGCTCAAAATCAGGTCGTTACCTTGGCTACCCAGGATAGAATCATTGCCACCGAGTCCGAAGACGAGATCGTCGCCTTCTCCAGCATCGATGACATCATTCGTGCCCAAAGCACCAGGTAGCGTTCCAGCAGCTACTCCCGCAAGCACTTCTTCTAGTGTCGCTGTCGAGATCAGATCGTCACTTGCACTTCCATTCAGTCGGTTGTCGATCCCCTGGGAACCTTGAATATCCAAACCGCCTTCCGGGTTAGGTGTCGAACTGACCGGTGTAGTTGGGTCTAAAACTTGAGACATGTTGACGCACTCCTCGTAAAAGGTTTTATTCTAACCGATCGCCCTCAAAGTTGTGACGATCTCGCAAGAAAAGTCGAACTTTTTTATATATATTGACTCAATCGGCTTTCACTTGCGAAAGCCAATGCTATTACCATCAACAAGCCGTTACATGTATCAAAGGATACACAACCCTGACTCGTTGGAAATTGAATAGACAAATGAGTTTTTTAACTTAAGGAGTAGTTTACCGAAAGAAGGGCGAGATTGCACGAAAAAAAATCTATAATTTATCTTTAATACTACAGATAACCTGAGTTCGATATCGGACAGTTTCCGGTGAGGGTAAGGAACGGGAAATGAATGTCCCAGTCACCACCCGTAGAGATTTAGCACCGGTGCCGGTTCAGACACATTAACCCATCTCGTCTCGGGTCACTCTCAAATCTGAGCGACCCCCAACTGACCCGAATCAGCCTGGACGTCAAGTCTTGTGGGTATTACCCGTCTTCTGCTCAATCTACGCTTCACGTTAAAACAGCCTGACCCACTGATGAACGGTGGCTGTAATCGCTTTTGCGACCCTCAGATATGGGTGAAAGGTTAAGGAAGTTTCTGGTTTGTCTGGTCCCAGATTGAGTCGACCCGATCCTTGTCTCGATCTAGACTTTGGCCGATCGCAGACTGAAACTCCACCTCCGAAACCACCCAACCCGCGTACTGTTGCCATGCCTGATTCTCCGTTCCCTTTGACCAGTGGCATACAAGCTTAACCGGTTACCAATGGTTAAAGTCAGCGTCGGCGTTGTCAAGACGGCAATATTGGGTCGAAAACCCGGAATTTATGAGATTCCGGTCGATTCCATTGCAACGGTCTCCATCCCAGAGGCAATAAACATCTAGTCGAAATCAAAAATTCAGATCGTTTCTATGGTTCAGCCATGACTTTCTTCTCCCATTGCCTCTTAACCTTTAACCCTTTCCTTCCAGGTCGATCGTAAATTTGGATCTCTCGAGGGAGACTCTTCACCCCGATCGTCACCTCCATGACCACAGGCTTGTCAACAGTTTTTTAGAATTTAAGATCGGTGCAAAATCTTATAAATTAATACATTTGGAATGTAGTTTGTTGGATAAATTGTTTTTTTGAATTCAATAAAAAAAGTGATTTAAAAAATATATCTATTGAAATATATCTCTAAAAAATATAAAATATTAACCGATGATATGAGTTAAAATTTAATACTCTAAAATGTTGTGGTTTAATAAGAAGTAAAGTCCAAGTCTGTCAGCCTCAAACAACTCGAGTGCGATCGCAAACTCAATATCCATGTTTTTGACAGTGGGCACTCCAGAGCATCATGGGAAAGAGCGCGATTCAACCCCTTCGCGTCTTGCTAACAAGCATCCCAATCGTTCAAAACCTACTTTCAGAAAATCGTACGAATAAATAGACGAGTCAATTGTTCCTCGAGTTCAGCTCGAGCTGAATCCGAACTGGAGAGAACGTCTCTTTGGCTCTCCCCAGATAGAACCGCTCAATGCATCTACCATCTAACTTCTTCAGGGAATTGAGTTGACCAAAAAAGCTCGATCGATTTTTGGATCGGACAGACCGAGCTCTTTTGTACGATCGCGATGATTGTGTCTGTATTTGGAAATGAATTGATGTTTTTTGTCCGGTAAGATTTTATAGCAACCGCAGCCGATCGAGGCAAGCGGATGACGGCAACCCCGTAAACTCCTTCAATAAACGACTGGATTCTCAATAGCCAGGCAAGAATTCGCGATCGAAAACGAAGCGAAAAAAATGCGATGGGTGCCGAGGGCAAATTCATGACTCGATTGTCATCAAACCGAAAGATAGAGAGTCATCAGGGTGCAATGTGAGAGCGCAAACGTGTAGATGCGAAGAATAGCGACCTATGGAATCTCTAACGGTATTTAGCCAGCTCGCTTCTTTAAAGGACATTGCCCAATATGTTCTTCAGGTCTCAGAAACAGCCGGGTTGAATCCAAAAGCAACTTATAAACTTCGTTTAGCCGTCGATGAAATTGTCACCAATATCATTACCCACGGCTATATGGAAGCTCAACGGCAAGGTCACATTTCTGTGCATGCGAACATTGATGAAGATGCTTTGAGACTATCGATCGAAGATACGGGAGTGGCATACGATCCCACCGAAAAAACCGATTGCGTCGAGCGAGATCTGCCCCTGGGGGAACGCCAAGTGGGAGGATGGGGAGTCCATCTAGCGCTGTGGGGGGTCGACGAGTTGAAATACGAACGCGATCGCGGTAGAAATCGCAATATTCTCATCGTGCATCGACATCGAAATCGGTTTGAGTCGTCTCGCGATCGGGATTTAGCCGTCTAATACCCCTTCGTACCGACGTATCGTCGTCGCTATAGCTCGCGTCGCCCCTTGCGAAGCCCACCTTCACGAATGTCCTAATTCGTCTGGTGGTTGCGATAGAGATCGGTTCCGACTCCAAGATGTCAAAGCAATCTAAGGCAATCTTTCTCGAACCCCCCAAAAACCGATAATCTATAAAGCAGTTCGTCAGTCCCGCAGGTTTGGGCCCAGGATGACACTGACACAAGTTTTTGGTTCGTTACTCGTTTTTATCCTCTGTCCGATGTTGGGTGCCCTACCCGTCGTGCGGTGGGTGAAGAAAATTTTGGCATTCCTCGACCCCGAGACCTCCCAACGATGCTTGCCGGTTGTGGAAATTGCCCTCGAAGCCTCTCGAGGGGCGATCGCGGTTTTACTGGCCCGGCAGTTTTTCCCCACCCAACCGGAGTGGGAAATTATCGCAGCGATGTCGCTGGTGATGGGCAACTACTGGGGACGTCGGCGGGTCAACACCATGGGCGTTGTCGGCGCGATCGTCGTTCACGATTGGCTGGTCGCCGCACTGGTCTTTATCGTCGGTACGATCGGTCTGACGATCTTGCGCGAACGCCAGCAAGGACGGTTGGGAATTCTCATTTTATTCCCTGTTATGGTGTGGCTACTGCACGGCGACGGCGCGCGAGGGATGGCAGCGGCCACCTTAAGTGGTTTGCTTTTGTGGTTGTATCATCAGCTTCCCCCCGAAGACGAACCCGTCAATTCGAGCACCTTGTTCGGTTTCTTTCGACCGGATAAATCCCTCGTCTCGTTGGAACAACCCCTCAAGGTCGATCGAGTGGGGCAAAATGCCGCCACCCTATCCCAACTGAAACGCTGGGGGTATCCCGTCCCCCCAGGCTGGGTTCTGCGACCGGGAGATGACCCGGAACCGCTGCTCGATGCGTTAAACCCGTCCCAAGACAACCCCTCGATGGTGCGTGCATCTCCTTTGGGTCACGATCTCGAATACGCATCTGCTGCGGGACAATATTCGACCATCGCGGGAATTACCAGCCGAGAGGCCCTCGAAGCCGGGATTTCTCAATGCCTGGCATCCTACGATCGCCCCAGTGCGATCGAGTACCGCCAAGAACTGGAAATCGAAGAAGATGCCATGGCGGTTCTCGTACTCGAACAAGTCCGGGAGGTTTTCTCGGGGGTGGCGTTCAGCCGCGATCCCATCCAACGTCATGGGGATGCGGCGATCGTGGAAACGCAACCGGGAGAACTGCGACGAGTGACCTCCGGGGAAGTGACGCCAGAACGATATCGAGTGTTCGTTCCCCCAGAGGCGATCGAAACGTCTCTCAAAACTCTCGACGATCGAACCAGTACTGTCGTACCGGGAATGTGCGACCCTCCTCCATTAGAAATGGAAGCCGAAATCCAGGGGTCGGCTGGGGATGTACCACCGGCCTTATTGCGCCAAGTGGCTTGGTTAGTTCGCCATCTCGAAGTGCGCTACCAACAGATTCCCCAAAGCATTGAATGGAGTTACGACGGTCGGAGATTGTGGGTGTTGCAGTGCTATCCGATTTCTACCTTGCGACCCATTTGGACGCAAGACATGGCTCTCGAATGGTTTCGAGGAACGCTTCATCCTCTATCCTGGTCCGTTCATCGTCCCCTCTTGGTGGAGGCATGGGAGCAGGTTAGCTCGCTGTTTGTGGGCGATCGTGCTGCTGAATTTAACTTTAATGAAATTGCCTGTTTGCACGATTCTCGCGTCTATTTTAATGCATTTATCGTCCAACAACTTGGTGGGAGACCAAAAAACACTCCAGGAAATTTTCGAGCTCGAAAATCTCGCCCTTTTTTTCAAATCATCAATCTCATCAGACAACTATCGATTGAGTTTAACTGGTTAAAATATCGAGTCGATTTATACGATAGCTTTACTCAAATCTCTAAAAAAGTCTTGGGGCGATCGCTCGAGAAATCTCAACCCCCTGATTTTCGAGGGTTGGATGGCGATCTGCGATCGATTTCTGAGATTGAAGAAGATATAGATAATATTTTAAGTCGCTTTAAAATAGTTTATCGTCATCATCTTTTTATTACTCTCAGCATTCAAAAGTGGCAAAAACGCCTCGGGATTCAAGACCGAGAACTCGATCGGAGGCGAATGCCAGACATGCAGGTGAAGGCGGCAATCTTGCAACTGGCGATTGCTACGCGACATCTACTTCCAGACCTCGATCTCAATACACCACTTGATGGAGAATGCGATCTCCCCGCGCTGTTTGCCGGACTTTCAGAAAATGACGAAGGACGGAATCTTTTAGAAGAATTCGATCGATTGCTCGCTCTCTATGGCTATTGGAACGAATCCGGTATCGATTTAGCCAAGCCGACTTGGCAAGAAAACCCTCACGAAGCTCGCGAATTATTTGCCCAGTTGGTTTGGAATTTCCCCATCCCAAGAAAGCCCCCAATCAAACCCATGGCACCGAAGCGATGGCGAGCAGAACAAGTCCAAAAACTCATCAACATTCATAGCAAAGAACGCAAGCTTTACCATCAGTTATTCGCCCAATTGCGCTGGAATTTTCTCACCTTAGAACGATATTGGTTAGCTGAAGGTTTGCTCGCCAGACCGGGAGATATTTTTTTTCTAACCATTTATGAAGTCCGCGGTCTGATGACCCGAGAAAATATTGCTTTGAGGCGTTTGGTGCCCCAGCTTATTGCCGGACGCCGATCGCAATTTCAACAAGATTGCCAGCTTGCCACCGTGCCCGATGTTATCTATGGCAATGCGACTCCGACGGTAATTTGGAGTGACGAGCGCACAAACAACCTGACGACGACTGTACCAGGAATTGGAGTAAGTCCGGGATTTGCTCGGGGACGGGTGCAAGTGCTGCGCGGTTGGCAATCGATTACCCGAATCGATCGAGACACGATTTGGGTTCTCCCCTATCTCGATCCCAGTTTGACGCACCTCTTTGCTAGAGCTGGCGGTCTGATCGCGCAAACCGGGGGACAACTTTCCCACGGTGCGATCGTCGCCCGAGAATATGGTATTCCAGTCGCGATCGATATCGATGGAGCTACCCGTCGATTGCGGGACGGACAGCAAGTACAGCTCGATGGTACCCGAGGAATCGTGACGATTCTAGAGGGATAGATGGGGAGGACGCGGGGTTCGACTGCTGCCTCCTCTGCTCTCGTTACCCCTTTTCGCAGTCGATCGTCTGCGTTACATTAATTAATATTCATTCAACGATCGATCGAGCAATCGCGCCAGCTCGATCGGCTCTCACCCCCATCATACATACATCTCATGACAGATACGCTTACTAAATTGGCCTATCAAACCTTCCAACAGGGTAAAAGCTACTTTAGCGTGGCTCATAAAATGGCCAGTAACCGATTCGCAGAGGTTTTTGCCCCCGAAGTCAACAAGCGTTCCAAAGGGCTTCCTCCCGAAATCTTACTCGAAATGCAACAGAAATTGGAGAAGCTACTGGAACTCGACTGGGACGATGCCGAACGGGGAATCTATCCCACCAGTGCGCTCTTCGACAATCCTTGGGATGATTTCTTGCGTTACTACCCCAGTGTTTGGTTCGATTTACCCCAAGTCTGGAAACGCTCCACTGACAAGCAATATCAGCAATTTTCCGACAAGATCGAAACCGAGGGCTACCCCAGCTACTACGTCCAAAACTTTCACCATCAAACCGACGGCTATCTGAGCGATTTTTCCGCCAATCTCTACGATTTACAGGTCGATATCCTCTTTAGTGGCGCAACCGATGCCATGCGCCGTCGCATTCTCCCTCCCCTCAAGCAAGGTTTAGCCGCATTCGAGGGTATTTCTCCCCGGCAGCTTCGCGTTTTGGATGTTGCTACCGGAACTGGACGCACCCTGCGCCTGATTCGCGCCATGTTACCGCAAGCCTCGCTATTTGGTACCGATTTGTCGCCGGCATACCTGCGCAAGGCCAATCAACTCCTGTCTCAGTTACCTGGAGAACTCCCCCAGTTGTGCCAAGCCAATGCTGAGGATTTACCCTACCTCGATAACTATTTCCATGGCGTAACTTGCGTGTTTACCTTCCACGAGTTACCCCCCGAGGCTCGCCAAAACGTCATCGACCAGTGCTATCGCGTCACCCAACCCGGTGGTGTTTTTGTCATTTGCGATTCTATCCAGAGCATCGACTCTCCGAAACTGAAGCCGATGATGGAAAACTTCGATCGTATGTTCCACGAACCCTACTACCGTCACTATATCACTGACGATTTGAGCGATCGCCTCGAACGTGCCGGGTTTACCGATATTCGCACGGAAAACCACTTCGCGAGTAAATACTGGATTGCCCGCAAACCCGATTAAGTCGAGTTCGGATTCGGAGCTTTGGGAGCGAAGGGAGCTTCGGGGGCACAGGGAGAGTGAATGGACAATGGGTCAGTTGCAACGATCTTCTTGTCCCCCGCGTTCCCGACTCCCCCAGGTCAAATCCACCCAAAAGTTCAAAACCATTCGAGATCGGATGCTCTCTCTTGCCCCCGAAGCTCGCAATCACCGGAACGATGGGTGATTGCGGTTACCATACTACACAGCCGCTACATCATCCTCGATCGCCTTTGCCAATTCCGACAGTGCTGATAAATCTTGGGTTCGAGTTAACCGATACACACCCACGCGACGAATCAGTTCGATACACTGCCGGAACTTTTCCTGGGCCAATCCCATCGCTTTTGAGATTTCCGTATTGGGATAGGATTGCCCCATCACAGCTTGAAAGGCTTCGGTGGGTTCGAGGGGTTCGATCGCAGTCCGATCTCCCACATTTAAAACATAAATTCGCTTCAGGGGTAAAGACCGATCGCAAAATCCACCCTCAACGGAACGCGCTCGCTTATCTGTATCTGGGAAAACCGTCGGCAAATTTTCGGGAGTTTCCCCCAACGAGGTCACCGATTGCGGCCAGAGTCGCAGTTGCGGATAGCTGGGGAAGACGACGGCATCTGATGTGTCATCTATGTCATCTAGCTCGATGACCAAAGCGTCATCGGTCACCAGGGGATGGTTGCGCTGGTGTAACGTTGCGGCTGTGGTGGATTTTCCCTGACCGGATTTCCCCAAAAAGGCGATCGCACTTCCCCCAATCGAAACCGCACTGGCGTGGAGAACCAGTAACTTGCGTTGGTGCAACAGCATCGGTAGGGGTAACCCGACGATAAACTGACTTAAAGCCTGCTCTTGAATATCTGGGCGAGCATCGACAATAATTTCTCGACCATCACGCACCGAAACGGCACCCAAATTGGGGCTGCCGTAACAGACTTCTGTGGGATTGACGCGCACTAACAAGTCTTCTGAGACCTGAGTTAGGGATGGGGTAGAATCGACCTCACCCCGTCGGATAACAGCGTCCGCAGCACTTTTTCCGGCACTCTGGGCGACCATTAATCCCGGCAGTTTGAAGTCCGAGCGAATCCCCAGACCGTAGGCGGTGTAATTATACATTGGGTGTTGTTTAGGAATCTGTAGATCGGAAAAGTAACTGGTGGAGGATGTGCGGACGATCGAGCCTTGCGATGGAAATTTAGATTTGCGCGATCGCCCTTCGGGATGGCGGGCACTCGAATCGGTTAACATGAGATGCGATCGCTCGCCCCATTCCCATCGACGTCCTAGTCTAAATCCAATCTAGCATTCACGTTTCGAGCGCTATTTTCGCCCCGAGTACAGCACGGCAAAAATCAATGACCCGCTCTCGATGGGGGAAAGCTATGTAGACTGGGCATTTTGCATTTTAAATTTTGCGTGCATCGCGAGCGGTGTCGGTTTGAATCCCGTTCAACTTTTCAAGACGCATTTTTAATTCTGCGTAGAGGTCTCGTTCCGATGAATCCACCAGTCAAACTCCTCTTTATTTGTAGTCGCAACCAGTGGCGGAGTCCGACGGCGGAACGGTTGTTCGATGATTTACCCGATTACGCGGCGAAATCGGCGGGAACTCAAAAGGGGTCGAGAGTGCGCGTCACTGCCGGATTGCTCGGTTGGGCCGATCGCATTTTCGTGATGGAAAAACGCCATGCCGAAAGTCTGCGGCGCAAGTTTCCCGAGGCACTACGGGGGAAAAACCCGATTTGTTTACATATTAGCGATCGATATCGATACATGGATCCCGAACTCATCCAACTCTTGCAAGAAAAACTCGAACCCTATCTCTAATGTCAGTTTTGGATAATAAGTATCTGGTGAGGTTGGGGAACGGGGAATGGGGAACGGGGAATGGGGAATGGAAAAAATCGATGTCTTTGATGGTGTAAATAAACTGATGACGAAGTGCGACAACCAAAACTGATGTTATCGCAGTAAGCATTCAGCCATCAGTCAAAACCTTGCTATTTATAGCTTGTAGATTTTGTAGATGTCCTAACACATTTGCGTAGCGCTATATCTCTGGTTACTGAATCTGTACCTCCAAACAATAGTTGGGATTCTTTCACCATATTTACCTGCGAGGGGCAAATACAGGGAAATAATCCCAACTCAACGAGCGAGACTCAACAGGTAATACTCAGCGAATATCGAACGAGCAATACTTATTGGGCGATCGCACTTTATTTGACTTTACAGATGCACAGAACAACTCGGTTCGAGAACCCGACGACAACGCCAAACTTATTCAGCAGTTGCCAGTTCCGTACTACCCCGAGTGCGACGGCGGGTGAGGGTATTGAACAACATCCGACCGATGGCTTTGACCAAGTTGCCTTCGAGTTCTTGGAACAGTTTCATGTTCAAACCAAAAGCATGGTTGGCTTCATCGACGATGCGATCGGCGGTCGCTTCATCCACGGGAAACTCATCTAAGGATTGACGGTATTTGGTTTTGAAGGCTTTCTCGTCGGAAATCGTCTCAAACTCGTAGAACGCCGTACCGTTGCCATCGGTGAGGTTCATTCCCCGTTGAGCAATGCCTTTGAGGATTTGTCCGCCGGAGAGATCTCCCAGGTAGCGGGTGTAGGAGTGAGCGGCGAGCAGTTCGGGGTTATTCGCAGAGATATCCCGAATCCGCTGGACGTATTCTTGTGCGGCGGGGGAAGGGGCGATCTTCTCGCGCCAATCGAGACCGTAGTAGTAAGTTAAATCGCGCTCTAAACTGGCTTTGCGATCCAACTCGGGGAAGTAAATCTTCGAGACGATCGGATGGTTGCGCAGTTGCTGCATCTCTTCTTCGATCGCGGAGTAGACGAAGTAGAGATTGGCCACTAATTTCCGATAAGAGGCTTTCTCAACAACACCTTTTAGAAAACACTTGACAAAACCAACATTTTCTGCCATCGAGTGAGAGGTTTTCGTTCCCTCACGCAATTTTGTTGCTAGATTAATACTCATGCTAAATAACGATTGCTGAACTGTTGCTGAAGATTTTACAGAGCGTATCGATAATTACAGAAAATCTGAAAAACCACCTGATTGGTAAGCATAAACCGATCTGATGAGAATTTCTGTTAAGAATTCTGAAGTGTCCGAAGCCCGGGGGTTTCCAGCACCGGATTTACGGCACATGGGGAAAGAACATCGAGAAATTGGGTGACCCGAACAGCCACCCCCAAAGTCTTTGAGGGCGATCGCCACCTGACGCCGAGACAAAACGAAGTACTTCAACCGTACTTAAAACTGACAAACTCGTTCCGGTTGCACGGGACAAACGGGTTCGGTAATGGGGTTTTCACTCACGGAAAGTCGAGATAAACGAGTTAGCGTTTCTAAAGAACTAATATCGCGAATTTGATTGTTCCGGATAAACAAAGCGCTCAGCCTTGTTAACTCTGAAAGCGGCGAAACATCGGAAATTTGATTGTTATCTAAAAAGAGTTCGCTCATATTTCCAAGAGTCGCGATCGCATCCACCGTCGCAATTTGATTGCCACTTAAATCGAGTTCCACCAAACCCGTCAAAGAGGTTAGGGGTTCGATTTCAGAAATTTGATTGTTACGCAAAACAATCCATTCGAGTTGGGGCATCGAACTCAATGGCGAAATATCGGCAATTTGATTGTCGCTCAAATCGGCACCACTCAGATTTTTGAGGGCAGCCAGCGGCGAAATATCGGAAATCTGATTGATATCGGCAAAGAGGGTATATAAGTTTTCCAGTTTGGCGATCGAATCGATATTTTCAACTTGATTATCGCGAAAAGAAAGATCCCTCAAACTCTTTATCTGGGCCAGGTGGGAAATTTCGGTAATTTGATTTCGATCGACATTAAGCTTAAGCAAATTTAGCCCCACCAGAGGACTGATATCGGAAATTTGATTTTTACTCAAATAGAGTTGTTCGAGATTGCTTAAAGAGGCCAGGGGACTAACATCGGAAATTTGATTGATACTCAAATCGAGACGTGCGAGACTTCCCAGAGACGTCAGCGGTTGGAGATCGACAATTTCTTTAGCGCTGAGATTGATATCGGTCAATTCGCTCAAGATTTCACTCGCCTGGCCGCAATCTTCCGTTTGGGCCACCTCCAGTAGCATCTCGACGGTATGTCGCGCCTCCGGACTCAAACCCGTATCGGCGCACCACTGACCGAAACTCGGCAATGAGGCGATGGCAACGCGGCCACTTGAGAATGGAGTCAACAGGGGAGCAAACACCGCGCACAGGGCGATCGCGCTAGTTTGAAATTGATGCCGCACGAACAAATTTTTTAACACCATCGTTAATGGTAATGTTATACGATCTGATTTGTCTTTAAATCGAGTGTTATAAACGAGCTGTGACCATTAAAAACGATAAATGGATTAGCGAGCGAGCCAAACAAGGAATGATTTCTCCTTTCGAGCCGAGTTTAATCCGTCAAGTTGACAATTTGCAAGTCATCTCCTACGGTTTGAGTTCCTTTGGTTACGACATTCGTCTCTCTCCCAAAGATTTCCGGACATTTCGCCACATTCCCGGCTCGATCGTCAATCCCAAACGGTTTAACCCAGATAACTTAGAACTCGCCGAGTTACATCGCGACGAAGATGGAGAATACTTCATTCTCCCCGGTCATAGCTACGGTTTAGGAGTCGCCCTCGAACATCTAAATGTTCCCGAGAATATTACCATTTTGTGCATTGGCAAAAGCACTTACTGTCGTTGCGGAATTATTGCCAATCTCTCCCCCGCCGAAGCATCGTGGCGCGGACATCTCACCCTCGAATTTTCAAATTCCTCCCCCGCCGACGCAAGAATCTATGCGAATGAAGGGGTCGTACAACTCCTCTTCTTTGAAGGCGATCCCTGCGAAATTAGCTACGAAACGCGACGCGGGAAATATCAAGACCAGTCAGAAGTGGTTACTTTAGCGAAAGTTTAAAAGCATTGAGTCATATTAAGGTCAGCATTCAACTCTCACCCATTCATCGTTTTTTAACCCAAGTTAGTAAAAAATTAAGCGATTTAGGCTAGTTTAGAACTGACGGCTGAATGCTGACGGCTGAAAGCTAATCTTAAGGTGAAAGTTTAGCTTTACCTAAGCGATTTTTTGCATACCACTGGGCAATTTCCGGCGTCCATTTTTCAAAATGAACCCACATCAAATCGCACAATTTTTGAATTTCAAGTTGGGCGTTTTTCTTATTTCTCAAATCGAGGAAGTGCATCAGCGATCGCAAATTAAAGCTGACGATAAAATGCTGTCGGTAGTCGAAGGGCAGTTTACCCCGCGCGTGTTCCTCGGACATTCCCGCTTTGAGATCGAGGCGGTATCGCTTGGCCGCCTCCAAGCACCAGGCTAAATCGGCGTCCCGTTGGGCTTGCGAGTAATGATACTTCTTACCCTGACGATCTTCATAATCTCCCACCGGTCGCAAATAAAACACTTCCTCGATGTCTCGCTTCCCCTCAACCAGATCCAGAAATCGCTTCCCCGTGTACCGTAGGGATTGAACGTCGAAGGAGGCGATGCGATGGGTTCTTGCCTGTTGCATGACGCTGTGGGGAAAATAGCCGCAGTTGAACACGATTTGCGGGTGTTCGAGGGGTCCGTAATGACCTCGTCCCCCCAGTAGCAGGCGCTGAACCGCGATTTCGCCGCATTCGGTTTCCGTCGGACAAGAGTCGCGACCATCGAACACGAAATCCTCGCTGTAATCTTGATGCAGAGCAAGATAGATGGTTTGTTGGGGGTTGGGGGTTTGGGCGATCGTTTCCACTCGAAATCGATCCATGAAAAACTCTGTACCGAGACAACCGATCGATACTACCATTTGATCGAAGTTTTGCAGATGAGAATCGATCGAAACTGGTAAAGATGCCCCGAAAAAATATTAAGATAATATGAAAAAAAAAACAGAATTGACCGAAAACTAGATACAAATGCTTAGTGTCTATTTTCGATCCCAAAAATGTAATTAAAACAAAAAACGCCCATTTTCAAGGAATTTTTGACGTTTAAGTTGAGCGATCTCCTCCAAAAAGAACTGACATTCCAACTTAGACTCGATATCCCCTGCCCAAAGAATGGAAAGGGCAATGGTATGATGACCGTGAAACGACAGAACGAGATAGAGCGAGAGTATGAGGTCATCATCTGTTTCTCCAGTGGTATTGGTGATTCTGGACGGCTGGGGCTACCGCGAAGAAACGGACGCTAACTCCATTGCGACTGCCAAAACGCCGGTCATGAATAGTCTCTGGGAAACCTACCCCAGAACGTTGATGCGAACCTCCGGGAAGGATGTCGGTCTGCCTGCGGGTCAGATGGGAAACTCGGAAGTCGGACATTTGAATATTGGTGCCGGTCGCGTCGTCCCTCAAGAATTAGTGCGCATTTCTGACGCCGTGGAAGATGGCTCGATCCGAGGCAACCTAGCTATCGATAAACTCTGCGGGGAACTCCAGACCTCCGGAGGTAAGCTGCACTTCATCGGTCTGTGTTCGGAAGGAGGAGTGCATTCTCACCTGAATCACCTGTTTGGATTGCTGGATCTAGCCAAAGCCAGAGGTTTCGATCGCGTGTGCGTTCATGCCATCACCGACGGTCGCGATACCAAGCCCACGGATGGAATTCAGGCGATTGGCAAGTTACAAGATTATATCGAGCGCATTGGCGTCGGCGAAATCGTTACCCTCAGCGGTCGATACTACGCAATGGATCGCGATCGCCGCTGGGATCGAGTTCAAAAAGCTTACGATGTGATGACCCAAGACGAGAACATCGACGAGCGCTCGGCCCTAGAAATCTTAAAGGATTCCTACGAAAAAGAGGTATTCGACGAATTTATCGAACCGGTACGGATCGCTTCCGGTGCGATCGAACCCGGAGATGGAGTGATTTTCTTCAACTTCCGTCCCGACCGGGCCCGGCAACTCGCTCATGCTTTTGTAGACGAGGTGTTTGAGGGATTCGATCGCCAACGGATCTCCCCTCTGAGTTTCGTGACCTTCACCCAATACGATCCCACCTTACCGGTGTTGGTCGCCTTTGAACCTCAAAACTTGAGCAATATTCTCGGTGAAGTCATCTCCAATCGAGGATTGAAGCAATTTCGCACCGCCGAAACGGAAAAATACGCCCACGTCACCTACTTCTTTAATGGCGGTCTCGAAGAACCCTTTGAGGGGGAAGATCGAGAACTGGTGATGAGTCCGATGGTGGCGACTTACGATAAGGCCCCCGCCATGTCTGCCGAAAAGGTGACCGACGTGGCAACGGCAGCCATTGAAAAGGGCATCTACTCTATGGTGGTGATTAACTACGCGAACCCCGATATGGTGGGTCATACGGGGGTCATTGATGCGGCTGTCGAGGCGATCGAAACCGTCGATGGTTGTTTGGGTCGCTTGCTCGCAGCCGTCAGCCGGGTGGGCGGAACGACGCTGATCACCGCCGATCACGGGAACGCCGAATATATGCGCGACGAAAACGGCAATCCCTGGACGGCTCACACCACGAACCCCGTTCCATTTATTCTAATAGAAGGGGAAGGCGCGAAAATCCCCGGCTACGGTACGGAAGTGCAACTGCGCGACAATAGTCGCCTCGCCGATATCGCCCCGACGATTTTGGAGATTTTGCAGCTTCCCCAGCCACCGGAAATGACGGGTGAATCGATTATCGTTCCCGTTAAAGAAGAAGCCCGTCCCAACCGCACCCCAGTGGGTCTGCGTTTGTAGGTCGATCGGCTTTGAACTGGCGATAGCCGCTGTGACCACCGTGCCAATCTAACCGCCAGATTCGATCGACCGGCAAATATCGCCCAACTCTCACATCTAACCTTTCAATCTCATCTCTAAAATTCCAATGACCGTTCTTAGTCTCCTGCAAATTCTCTGGGTTGTTTCCGCCACGGGTTTAATTATTTTGATTATGCTCCACAGTCCCAAAGGGGATGGAATTGGTGCCATCGGCGGACAAGCCCAACTGTTCACCAGTACCAAAAGCGCGGAAGTCACCCTCAACCGGATTACCTGGACGCTGACTCTCATCTTTATGGGAATTACGGTCATTTTGAGCGCCGGATGGGTCGGTTAAAATCTCATCCAACAGAACCCAGAAAACTGTTTGGGGCGATCGGTTTTCGATCGTCTCTGTTTTTGGTTTTTCCGATCGAGAAATACGTTCCCAAATTCCGACGGTTGAAGAATGTTTTCGATCGGTGTGATTGGTCTGGGAAATCGCCACAGGCGTACTTCCCACATCCATTCCGCGATCGAATTGGCGTTCTTCTGATTCTCGGAGTGGCGATCGCGATCGCCATCTCGATTTTTGGGGGGGCTGAGATATTTCCCGCCACAGCACAGACCGGGTTACACGAGCGCGTTTCAATTCGAGACTTACAGCCCGACGAACTCCTCGCAATTGCCCCTCTCCAAGCCCATCCCCTACCCCCCATCTTGGAAGCAACTCCAAACGGCAGTGAGGACTATTTCGATCGGATTGAATCCACCCCCGTCGGAGTCTTAGCGTGGTCGGAGTTTCCGGTTCGCGTTTACATCACTGCCCGCGCCCCATCTTCCCCATCCTCGCAAACTTGGGAAAATACCGTCGCTGAAGCCGTTGCGGATTGGGCTGCTTATTTCCCGATCGAAATTGTCGATCGCCCAGAAGACGCCGACATTACCATAGAACGCAAACGTCCGCCCCCCCAACGCCTGCCCGATGGTGACTTTCGCGCTCGATCGGCCCTCGTGGAGTATCAACTCTTCGTGCGATCGGACCCAGAAAACGCGCGGGCAATGCTCCGCCATCAATTTCAAATTACTATCAATCCCACCCAATCCGGAGACTACCTGCGCGGGGCCGTCCGTCACGAACTCGGTCATGCCTTAGGGATTTGGGGTCACTCCCCCCAAGAAACCGATGCCCTCTACTTCTCTCAAACCCGTACGCCCCCACCGATTTCCGAGCGCGATCTCAACACCCTCAAACGAATTTACGAACAACCGACGCGCCTGGGATGGTGGGTTTCGATCGAATTTTAGATTTTAGATTTTAGA